>JANOFA010001107.1:0-1576 GCA_031413355.1 Gemmatimonadota bacterium
GGAATGCCGCGCTTCTCCGCGGTCGCCACGTGCTGGGCGAGCAGCACGATCGCGGTCGCGTTGATCGTCATCGACACGCTGACCTTGTCCAGCGGGATTTCGCCGAACAGCGCCTCCATGTCGGCAAGCGAGGCGATGGAGACGCCGGTCCAGTGTCCCTACTGCCGGCGTCAGGCGCTGGAAACGCTCCCGATTCTCGAACAGGAATTCATCAGCACCGGCAAAGTGCGGTGGATATTCCTCAACTTCCCGCTCTCCTCGATTCACCCGAACGCCATCGCGGCGGCGGAACTTTCGCTGTGCGCGGCGCAGGTTGACCGTTTCTGGCCGGTCCACAATCTCCTCTTCACCTACCAGTCGAAGTGGGACAGGCTGAAGGACCCGGCACCGTTCCTCCTCTCGCTGGCGGATTCTGCGGGCATCCCGCGAGGGGATATCCTCGGCTGCCTGCAGAACCACGACATGGTGGAGCTGGCCAGGGCGGAGGCGGAAGGGGCGGCAAAGTCCGGCGTGGCGAGTACGCCCACGGTCTACATCGAGGGCGCCGGGTTGATCAGCGGAGCCCAGCCGGTGGCCGTCTACCGGCAGATCCTGGATTCGCTGTGGAAGGAGCGGACGAAGGTGGAGTAGTCGCCTACCCTCCCCGCAGCGTCAGGAACACATCGTACAGCGCATGGGTCCACGCCGCGATTCCGAAGCCGCGCATCAGGAACAGCCCGCTCAACAGCAGTCCCGCCACGGCCCGAAAGACGAAACTGCCCACCTCCAGCGTGTCGCCCAGCGGGCCGATATAGTGAAACGCGCTGAAGACCAGTGCGCCAAGAATGGTCGCGAAAGCGCCAGAGGCCCATGGCTTCCAGCCGAAGATCACCAGTGCCAGCTTGGCCAGCGCCGACACGATCACTACCCGGAACAGCAGCTCCTCGTAGAGGCCCGCCCCAAGCGACACCATGAGCTGGGTGGGGACATCGATCGCGGTCCCGCCCTGGATACTCAGGCCGCGCGGGCCGTGTAGCAGCAGTCCGGTGAGTGCGCTCGTGACCCCACCGAAGAGGAGCGCGTAGGCCACCGACTCGCCGGCCATCCCCGCGAAGTACCGCGTCTCGGGGGCGCCGCTCTTGCGCCAGTCGCGGAGGATGAGCGTGAGGCCGGTTCCGAGCAGCACGACGGTAAATATGGAAAGGCCATGCCGCCCGCCCAGGAGCGCGAACAGTGTCTTGAGGAGCACATCAGCCCCGTTGCGAATGCCGGAATCGCCGGCGAGCAGCTGGGCCATCAGTTCGTAGAGGAGCAGCAGCGGCAGCGCGAAGAGCAGACTGTATCTGGGGGCACGCGTCTGGCGCCAGTACCCCGAGTTGGAGGAAGCCATGCTGCAATCTATCCCCTCACGGATACGGGCGGATCTGCCATTCACCCGCGCTTCAGTCGCCGCTGAAAATAGAACCCGCGCAGCAGAGCCAGGGCGTACCGTGGCTCCACTGCGCGGGTGGGTGCATCGGACTCGAGGCGATCCCCGGGTCGGTGGCGCCAGCAACTACCGTGGCGCCCGCAGGATCAGCAACTCACCAGGCGACCG
>JANOFA010001108.1:0-2785 GCA_031413355.1 Gemmatimonadota bacterium
ACTCGAACAGGCGGTAGGCTGTAGGCGGTAGGCGGTCGGACGGTCGGACGGTCGGACGGTCGGACGGTCGACGAAGGTGCTACTGTAGCTGGAATCGCACGATGTCGCCTTCGAGAGTTTCGTCGCCCAGTGTGATGAAAAGATGCCGATCCACGACCGACAGACTGAACGTCATCCTCCGCTCCAGCCGTGCCACCAGCCCCGCCAGCAGCTCCCGGTCCACCGCATACAGCTCGACCGACTCGGCGCGGTGAATCCGCTCGCCGGCCAGGGTCCGCACCAGCTGCGCCGGGTCCTTGTGGGTGTAGATCACCAGCCTTGGCGCCGCCTTGCTCGCCTTGTGCAGCCGCGCCGCGTCGGGCCAGCCGACCTCCACCCAGAGCTTGAGTGCGCCGGTGAGATCCCGCACCGTGAGCGCCGGTTCGTCCGGCTCCGCCAGCCCCTTGCCGAAACTGATCCCCTCCGCAAACTCCAGGCAGTAGGCCAGCACCCGGGTGAACAGGTAGTCCTGCGCCTCCGATGGATGGCAGGCCACCCGAAGCGCGAGTGACTCATAGACGCCACGGTCGACGTCGGCCAGTTCGATATTGAAGTTGTAGATCGTCGCAGAGATCGCCACGGCGGTACCGGCGGGAGTGAGGGCAACGGAAGCCACCGAAGATAGCGGCGTCGCCCGCCGCCGCCGCGACCATCCGCCAACGGCCGGGATGCGGTTACCTTCACCGCCATGCCGCGAATCTCCCGCGACGCCTGAGCGTAGTAGCCCCGACTCCATGACAACTCCGCCAGCACTCCCCGTATCTCCGACGGCTCCGTCGCCCCGGCCGGCTCCACCCGCGCCGATCCGGGACGAAGCCACTCGCCGCGCCGAGCTCGCGGCGATGAAGCGGATAGCGACCGGCCTGCTCGGCGTCGCCTTTGTCATCTTTGTCATCGCCCGCATATTCGAGCCGGCCCACCCCTGGCTGGGCTTCGTGCGAGCCACCGCCGAAGCGTCGCTGGTCGGCGGTGTTGCCGACTGGTTCGCCGTGACAGCGCTGTTCCGCCATCCGCTCGGCATCCCCATTCCGCACACCGCGATCATCCAGACCCAGAAGGAGCGGATCGGCCGGGTGCTCGGGGGCTTCGTCCAGAACCACTTTCTCTCTCATGACGTCCTTGCCGCGCGGATCACCTCGATGCGGCTCTCGGAGCGGATCACTCGCTGGCTCAGTGACCCGGAGGAGGGCGCGCGCCTGGCGCGGCACCTCGCGGCCGGTGTCGCCCAGGCAGTGCAGGCCATGCCCGAAGCGGAGATCCGTACCCTGATTCGTGACACCGCGGTGACCCAGCTGCAGGCGGTGCCACTCGCGCCGATGGTGGGCAACCTGCTCTCGGTGGTCGCGGCGGACGACCGGCATCAGGCGCTGCTGGACGAGGCGCTCAAGCTGGTGCGCGATTCCCTGGAACAGAATCGCGATGAACTGCGGCGGAAGATTCACGAAGAGAGTCCGTGGTGGGTTCCGGGTGCGGTCGACCACGCCTTCCAGCGAAAGCTGGAGGCCGCCACCCAACGCCTCATCGATGACGTACACGCGAATCCCCAGCATCCGCTCCGGCTCCGGTTCGACGCCAAATTCCGCGACTTCATCGACCGGCTGCGGAACTCGCCTGAGGTGGCCGCGCGCGCCGAGACGCTCAAGGGCAACCTGCTGGACAATCCCGCGGTGGAGGAGTTTGCGTCATCGTTGTGGGAGCGGGCGCGAGCGGCGGCCGAGCAGTTCACCGGCGACGCGGATCAGCCCACACTCGCGCCGCTGGCGCGCGGCATCAACGCGGTTGGCGCATCGCTTGCCGCCGATGCGGGGCGGCGGGCGGAGCTGGATGACTTCCTGACGACGTTCCTCGCCTCGGTGCTGGAACGGCACCGGCAGGAAGTGGGCGACCTGATCGCCGACACGGTGCGACAGTGGGACCCTGAGGCGGCCGCGCTGAGGCTCGAGCTCGCCGTCGGCCGGGACCTGCAATTCATCCGGCTGAACGGCACGCTGGTGGGTGGCCTGGCCGGTCTGATCATCTATTCGGTATCCCTGCTCTTCAAGTAGCGCCACGCACGAGCCGGATGGCTGGTGATCCAGCCCACATCATCGCGGACAGCAACCGCACCATCGACCGACTCACCCGGCCGGCCCGAAACTGCGCCTGTAGCATTCCGATCCGGCAGAACGAGCCATCGGCGCAGGCTGTGGATTAGTGACAGAACTGTCAGTGCCTTGCGGGCCAACAGCTTGGCCACCGGGCTCGGGAGTTGCCTTGCTCTCTCGGCGATCCCGTCACCGAGGTGGCAATGATGGCACGCATCAAGGTTCGTTGTCCGGCCGGTGTCGAGTACTCCTTTGCAATGGGAGAGGAGTTTTCGCAGGCGGTGCGACTTGGCAGCATCACGGCCGCCTGGGAGGTCTTCCACCGGAGGAACAACGTCTGGCTCCCGATGGCGCTGCATCCGCTCTTCCGGAAGCTCGACGCCTCCGACCGCCGCGGACTGCCGTCCCAACCCAGCGGCAGGCCGACCACCTGACCCCTCCGGCAGAGTGGACAAGCCCGCCCGCCGCACGAGACTCTCCTCAGGAGCGTCGAACTACCTCAAACCCCGCCGCCGGTACGGAGGCCCGCCCTTCCCGCCAGCTTCATCGGGCCCCGCGCAGCCGCCGCGAAGCCCACTCCCCGAACAGACAGCAGATCAGCAGCGCCAGCACGACGGGGAACAGCGTGCGCGGTGAGTGGGAGGCGGGTGATGCTGGCTCAC
>JANOFA010001109.1:0-13014 GCA_031413355.1 Gemmatimonadota bacterium
GGGGATGACCTCGGGCCCGACGATGGCGATGCTCGCAGCCGTCCGTGGCGAGCCGTTCCACATCGGCTTCTCGGGTGACGCGGTCTACGACTTCGCGCGACCGCGCGCCAGGCCGCGGGCGAGCATCAGGTTGGCGACATTGGCACAGGCGATCAGCAGCACCAGCAACGACATCGCCGCCAGCCAGCGGGCCAGGTCCGCCGTCGCGCTGAAGTCGGGACCGGCCGCGGCGAGCACCGGGCCGAACTGCACATCCTGGAATCCGTTGCTGGTGGTCGAGTCGCTGCGGCCAGCCCGGATCAACGCGGTGGCCTCGGCGGCGGCGCGCTCCTGCGAGACGCCGGGCGCCAGCCTGGCCATGAGGGAGATGAAATACCAGCCGCGGTTCGTACGGTACTCGTCGTTGCCGTCCATCCGTTGCGCGAACCCGGTGAAGGGCACCCAGAGGTCCGGCGCGTCGAACTCCCCGCCATCGAAGCCGCGCGGCGCCACGCCGACGACGGTGTAGCTCTGGTCGTCGATCGGCAGGGTCCGGCCCAGGATGCCGGGCTCGGAGCCGAACTTGGTCCGCCACAGCCGCTCACTGAGCACCGCAACAGGCACCCCGGCGTCAAGCCGGTCGTCGTCGGGGCCAAGCAGCCGGCCAAGCAGTGGACTGGCACCCAGCATGGAGAAGTAATCGCCGGTGACCGCGGCCATCGAAACCGGCGCCGCCTCTGCGCCGCGCCCCATCGACACATTGCCGGAATACTGGGCGGTGAGCGACGAGAAACTGGCGGCGCCGCCCAGGTCGGCGAAATCCGGGTAACTCACCGAGGAGTTGCGCCACTCGCCGAACTGTGGATTCCGGTGATGAGAGAAGAGCCGCACAATCCGCTCCGGCGCCTCGACCCCGACTGGGGGCCGGAACAGCAGCATGTCGAGCACGCTGGTCAGCGTGGTGACGGCGCCGATGCCGATGGCGAGCGTGAGTGCGGCGACCGCGGTGAACTGCGGTGCCCGGCGCACCGAGCGGAGGGCGGCACGGAGGTCAGCGAGGATGGTCATGGTGCCCGATGCCGTTGGGGTAGTATGGGCGACCCACCTGGTCGCCCGTGGTGGCCAACATCCGCGTGGTAGGGGCGACCCACCGGGTCGCCCGTCCAGTTGTGGTTGCCAACATCCGGGTGGTAGAGGCGCCGCACCGGCTCGCCGACGTGAATGGCGTCGCCAAGATGCGCGGCGAGATCGGTTCCCGGTCATTCTGCTCGCGACGCCACGGTCGGATCGAACCGTCGCCTCCGTCTACTCCTGCCGCAGCACCACCACCGGATCGACCCGCATCGCCCGGCGCGCGGGAATCCAGCTCGCCACCAGCGTGACACCCAAGAGCAGCAGCGGGATCAGCACAAATGTGAGCGGGTCCGTCGGACTGACATTGAAGAGCATAGAATGGATCAGCTGCGACAGCAGCAGGGCGAGGACCAGGCCGATGCCGATGCCGAGCAAGGCCAGTCGCATCCCCTGCCCCAGCACCAGGCGGAGGACATCGCCGCCGCTGGCGCCCATCGCCAGCCGCACCCCCAGTTCCTTGGAGCGCTGGGTCACCAGGTAGGACATCACGCCATAGAGTCCCACCGAGGCGAGCACCACGGCGACCGCGGAGAAGAGGCCCAGCAGCAGCATGGAGAAGCGCCGCGGACCAGTGGTGTTGGAGATCAACTGATCCATGGTGTTGAGGTTGGAGATCGGCATGTCGGCATCCACCTGCCGGATGGCGGCCCGGATCGCCGCGGTGAACCCGAGCGGATCGCCCTGGGTCCGCGCGACGACGCCGAGAAACGGCAGCGCCACCTGGGCAAACGGCCGGTAGACCTGCACCCGCCGCCCGCCGTCCAGCCCCTCATGCATCGTGTGGCCCACCACGCCGATGACCTCTGCCCATGCAGGCGCCGAGTCAGTCGCCGGGTCATCGAAGGTGAGCCGCTTGCCGATCGGGTCCTGGCCCGGCCAGTACTTATCCACCAGCGACTCGTCCACCACCGCCACGCGCCGCCCGTCCGCCCGGTCTTCGGCGGTGAAGAACCGCCCGGTCTTGAGCGAGACCTGAATGGCCTCGAGGAAACCCGGCGTCACCACCCGCACATCGCCCCACGGTCCGGGCGTCTGCGCCGGCGGGGTGTAGCCCTCGACGGTGAAGCTGGAAGTGGACCAGTTGCCGCCGAAGGGAATGTTGGAGGTCCCGCCAACCGCCAGGACACCTGGCACCCTGGATACCGCCGCCACCACCGCTTCGGCACCGGTCACCAACAGCGTATCGTTGCTGTAGCGGGCGTCCGGCAGAGTGATGACGAAGGTGAGCAGGTGATCCGGCCCGAAGCCCGGCGAGACCCCCAGGACGCGAGCAAAACTCCGGGTCAGCAACCCTGCGCCGGCCAGCAGCGTCAGCGCCAATGCCACCGTCGCCACCACCAGCGAGCGGCGGAGCGCCTGGCTGCGACGCCCCCCGGCGGAGCCACGACCACCTTCCTTCAGGGTCTCATGCAGGCTGGTGCGCGCCACCTGGATCGCCGGCGCCAGCCCGAAGACCGGGCCGGTGAGAAGCGACAGGAGCAGGGCAAAGCCCAGGACCCGCCCATCCATGCCAACTTCGTTAGCCGGTGGGAGCCCCGTCCCTCCGAGGCTGAGGAGCGCTGGCACGCCCCACACCGCCAGCAGCAGCCCGAGCAGGCCACCGGCAAGCCCGAGCAGCACGCTCTCCGTCAGGAGTTGCCGGACCAGCGCACCGGGAGACGCGCCCAGCGCCACGCGCACCGCGATCTCCCTCCCCCGCGCCGCGGCACGTGCCAATTGCAGGTTGGCCACGTTGGCGCAGGCGATCAGCAGCACCAGCCCCACCGCCCCGAGCAGCACCAGCAGTGCGGTCCTGGTTCCTGCGGTCGCATTGTCATTGAAGGTGGTGAGCTTGAGCGACCAGTCCGGGGGATAGGCGTCCGGATAGTCGGCCACCAGCCGGCTGGCATAGGCGGCCAGCTCCCGCTGGGCCTGTTCCGGCGCCACGCCGGGGGCCAGCCGCGCCGTGAGCGAAAGCCACTCATTGGTGCGGGTGTCATCGGCCAGCTGCTCCGGCCGGAACGTCAGCGGTCGCCAGAGTTCCACCCGCCGGTTCCAGAAGTCGCGGAACCCCGCCGGCATGACCCCGACCACTTCGTAGCCTTCACCATCGAGCAGGATCCGCCGGCCGGCCGCTTTGGGATCTCCTCCCAGCGTCCGCTGCCAGAAACCGTGGCTCACCACGACGACCCGGGCCGGGCCGTCCTTTCCTTCATCAGGGAGGAGCCCCCGCCCCTGCAGCGCGGGGACGCCTAACGTCCCGAAGAGGTCCCCCGCCACCTGCTGCCCGATCAGCCGCTCCGGATCTCCCTGCCCGGTGAGATTGGGGTTCCAGCCCCCTTCCACCGCCATGCCGGAGAAGAGGTGCCCGAGCTTGCGGTACTCCTCGAACCCCACCGCCGAGACCGGGGCCTGCATCGCGTTCAGCCCGGGATAGAGGTGCTCGATGGTCGCCAGTTCGTCGGGGGCGTGGTATGGCAGCGGCCGGAGCAGGACGGCATTGACAACCGAGAAGATCGCGGTGTTGGCACCGATGCCGAGCCCGAGGGTGAGGATCGCGATGCTGCTGAATCCCGGGCTCCGGCGCAGCAGCCGGATGGCGTAACGGAGATCATTGGTCAGACTGGCCATCGTTCCTCCTGAGAAAAGCCGTCAGCAGGGAGCGTTCAGCGTTCACTGTTCAGCGATCAGCGATCAGCGATCAGCGTGGAGCATTCAGTGGTCGGCTGACTGCTGACTGCTGACTGCTGACCGCTGACCGCTGATTGCTGACCGCTGACCGCTGACTGCTGACTGCTGACTGCTGCCCCCCATCACTCCACCCGCAGCGCGGCCATCGGATCAATCCGCGTGGCCCGCACTGCCGGCAAGCAGCTCGCCACGAGCGCGACCACGCCGAACACGAGCGGCCCGGCGATGAACGCAATGGGATCGAGTGGGGCCAGGCCATACAGCAGCCCGCGGGCGAGGAAGCCGGCGATGCCCGCAAGCACCAGCCCGATCCCGAGGCCGATCGTGACCAGCCGGAGACCGTCGTGGACCATCAGCCGAACCACCGCAACACTCTTCGCGCCGAGCGCGATGCGGATACCGATCTCCCGCCGCCGCTGCGTGACGCCGTAGGCCACTACGCCGTAGACGCCGAGACTGGCGAGCAGCAATCCGAGCAGGCCGAAAGCGCCGAGCGCCATGCCGCCCGCGCGGGCCGGCAGGAGGGCAAAGGAGAGATGGTCCTGGAAGGTGCCGATCGCCTCGACCGGCAGCGCCGGATCGAGCTCGTGCACCAGCGCCCGCACCGAAGCGGTGAGCGCCGCGGGATCGCCGTTGGTGCGGAGCAGCAGGGTGGTGCGTTCGGCGCTGACCTGGCCCACCGGCAGGTAGAAGAAGGGCACCAGATCTTCGCCCACCGTGGTGTATTTGGCATCGTGCACCACGCCGACCACCTCATGCCACGGTCCTGCATCCCCCTGGACACTCAACCGCCGGCCGATCGCCTCCTGCCCCGGCCAGTAGCGCTTCGCAAACGATTCGCTCACCAATGCCACCTGCGGTGCCCCCGACTGATCCTGGTCGCTGAAGGCTCGGCCCCGCAGCAGGGGCAGTTCCAGCGCCTCGAGGTAGCCGGCGCTCATCGTGCCCCGACCGACCTCCAGATTTTCTCCCGGCTGAGGCGCATAGCCTTCGATCGTCAGGCCGCTGCGATTGCCGAACAGGGAGAGCGGCAGTGCGCCGGTGAGGCCGGCCGCGCGGACCCCGGGAAGGACCCGGGCCCGCTGCAACAGCTCCTGTTGAAAACTGTGGACCCGCGCATTGTCGTAGGCGGCGGAGAGGCCGAGGTCGGTGGCCAGCACCAATCCGTCGCGCGCCCCGAACCCGAGGTCGGTCGACGAGGCGTGCTGCAGACTCCGCAGGAACAACCCCGCCATGACCAGCAGCAGGATGGACAGCGCCGCCTGCCCGATCACGAAGGCACCGCGCAGCCGCGAGCGGGGCGAGAGCGACCCACCGGTATTGTCCTTGAGCGCGGACAGCAGTTCTGGGCGTGACGCCTGCAACGCCGGCGCGATGCCGACCAGCAGGCCGGTCAGAATCGCCAGCAGCAGCGCAAAGCCGAGCACCCGCAGGTCGGGGGAAAAGTCGAGCGCCAGGGTCACCGGGATCGGCAGCGGCGCGGAGAACAGCAGCCCCGCCAGCCAGAACGAGAGCGTGACGCCTAACACGCCGCCGAGGCTGGCGAGCAGGACGCTCTCGGTAACGAGCTGGCGGACGACTCGGCTCCGGCTCGCGCCAAGTGCCAGGCGGACGGCGACTTCGCGCTGCCGCGCCATCGCCCGGGCGAGGAAGAGGCTGGCCACATTGGCGCAGGCGATCAGCAGGACCGCCAGCACCACGAGGAAGAGAAGTGCACTCACCCCGAGCACCGGGCCGCGCGCAAACGGGAAGATCCGGCTCTCCCCCTCCGGCAGCACCGTGATCTTCCGCGCCGCATCCTGCCGGTCGGTCCAGGCGCTGGCGTATTCGGCATGCAGCTGGAGCGAAAGCGCCGCCGCCTGCGCCCGGGCCTGGTCCAGTGTGGCGCCGGGCGCGAGATGCCCGACAACCATCAGGCCCCGGTCGCCCCGGTTGGTGAGGAGGCTGGCATCGGTGCGCAGCAGCGGCGCGGCCGCGAGCGGCACCCATCCATCGAAGCCCAGCCCGCGCAGCAGCCCGGTGAAGCCGACGGGAGCAACACCGATGACGCTGAATGGCCTGCCGCCGAGCGACACCGTCTGACCCACGATGTCGGATCGCTGGCCGAACCGCGATGTCCACAGCGCATGACTCAGCACCACCACCGCGCTGTTCCCGCCGATCCGATTCTCCTCGGCGGCGAATCCGCGCCCCAGCGCGAGCGGGATGCCCAGTCCGCTGAACGGATCGTCGGAGACTGTCGCGAGGATGACCCGGACCGGTTCCGCGCCGACCGTCAGGCTCGTCTGCTGCAGCCCCATGCCGACCACGTGATCCAGCGCCGGGATCCCCTGCCGGAAGGCGAGGACGTCAGGATAGCTCGAGGCCCCGAAGAGGGGACCGCTATAGTCGCTGGTATAGAGGCTGACGGTCCGCGCCGGCTCCCCCACTGGCATCGGCTTGAGCAGCAGCGCATTGACCACCGTGAACACCGTCGCCGTGCCGGCGACACCCAGCGCCAGCGAGACAATGGCCACGGAGGCATACCCGGGGCTGTGCGCCAGCGTGCGCAGCGCGTGGCGCAGATCGGCAAGGAAGATCCGCATGCGAGTGACCTCGAAGGGATGACGCGGGACTCAGGCGCCCGTCAGCTCCAGCGCACGGTCTTCCACCACTCGGCCGTCAAACAGATGAATGGCCCGCTGCGCGTTCCGGGCGTAGCGCGGGTCGTGCGTAACCATGCAGACGGTCGCGCCCGCCTGGTGCAGCTGCTGCAGCAGATCCATCACCGCTTCGCCGTTGGTGGAGTCGAGATTGCCGGTCGGCTCGTCGGCCAGCAGGATCAGCGGCTCGCCGGCCACCGCCCGCGCCACCGCGACCCGCTGCTGCTGACCACCGGAGAGCTGGGCCGGATAGTGCTTCACCCGGTGCGCCATCCCGACCTTTTCCAGCGCCGCCATGACCCGCTGCTTCCGGTCGGCCGCGCCGAGCCCGCGGTAGGTGAGCGGCAGCTCGACATTCTCGTAGACCGTCAGGTCGCCGATCAGGTTGAAGGCCTGGAAGATGAACCCGATCTCCTTGTTCCTGATGCGGGCCCGCTCCGCCGCCGAGAGCTGCGCGACCGGTTTACCGTCGAGCCAGTACTGGCCGCTCGTCGGCGTATCCAGCAGGCCGAGCAGGGAGAGCAGCGTCGTCTTTCCACAGCCGGAGGGTCCGGCAATCGCGACGTACTCGCCTCGCTTGATCTCGAGGTGGATTTCCTCGAGGGCGTGGGTCTCCACCTCCTCGGTCAGGAAGACCTTCTTGAGGCCTTCGAGGCGGATGAGGGCGGTGCCATTCGTCGTGGTCATGCGGGCTCCGGGTAAGGAAAATTGATGATATTGATGGCTAACGGCTGACAGCTGCTGGCTAACCGCTGACCGCTGAATGCTGACCGCTGACCGCTGAATGCTGACCGCTGACCGCTGAATGCTGACCGCTGACGGCTGACCGCTGATCGCTGATCGCTGACCGCTGATCGCTGACAGCCACCAGCTATCTCACCCGCACTCGTTCCACTGCATCCCAGCGGCTCATGTCGGACAGAATCACCACGTCGCCCGCCTTGAGTCCGCGGACCACCTCGATGCGATTGACTGAACTGCGGCCCAGGTCCACCCGCACCCGTTCGGCCTCATTGGTGCCGGGTACCATCCGGAAGATGCCGACGGCGCTGTTGGCCTGACCGTAGGCCGGACGCCCCATCGAAGTGACCTCGCCCAGTCGCTCGATCTCGATCGTGCCATCCACGCTCAGATCCGGCCGGGCCCCCTTGGGGAGCGCGCCATCGAGCGCGATATCCACGGTCACCGTGCCATTCTGTGAGGCGGGATCGATCCGCATGACGTGACCGGCGGCGATCCCGTTTCGGGTATCCACCGCGGCAACCTGACCCAGTCCCAGGTCCTTGGCCTGCGTCTCGGGAATCCGGAGCACCGCCTTGAGCTTCTCCGGCTGCACCACCTTGGCCAGGGTCACTCCCGACGTCGCCCACTGCCCCACCTCGAGCGGCAACTCCTGCAGCACGCCATCGGCGCCGGCCCGCACGATCATCGCGTCGACCAGGTTGCGCTGGAACTCCGCTACCGCGCGGAGCCGGCCCACCTGTGCCTCCTGCACCTCGAGCTGGGAGTGGATGTTTTCGGTGTACAGCGTCAGCCGCTGCTGCTCCAGCTGCAACCGCTCGACCAGCTCCGTCGCCTTGTCGAGCGAGCGTTCGTAATCGCCCCGCGAGATCAGGTCGTCGGCCGCCAGGGCGGAGTCCGCCGCGGCACGGCGGATGGCATCGCGATGCTCGGTGCGGATCTGGGCAACCAGGCTCGACTGCGTGAGGCGCTGCGTTTCCAGCGTGGTCTTGAGCGACACGACCTGCGCCTGGGCATCGGTAAGCTGGCGCTCCGCCTGCAGCAGCTGGATCTGCACGTCGGGATTGCTGAGCTCGAGCAGAATCGTGCTTGTCGTGACCCGGACACCGGGCTGCACCAGCTTCCGCTCCACCCGCCCCGCCGTCACCGCCGACACCCACCGGACCTGCTCAGGCACCAGGGTGCCGGGCCCGCGCACCTCGCGCACCATCGGTCCGGTGCGGACCGTGTCCATCCACAGGGTGCCCCGTTCCACCGATGGCGCCGCCGGACGCAGTCGCGAGATGGCGACCGTCGCCAGCACCAGCGCAAGCACGGCGCCCCCTATATAGAGGAAGCGCCGACCCTTCGGTTTGGGCTCACGGGCTATGTCCACGACGTCCTCGGTTCACGGGGGTCCCTCAGGAACTGCCCGCCTGACAAGGAAAGAAGCGTGCCCGGGGCCCCGTCCTGGTGAACGTGTGAAACCCTTGCAGAACAAGCAGTTGACCACGTGCCCCTGGCCCGCGAGATGGGTGCTGTGTCCGGTTGTGGGATTCCCCGTCCCGATTGCGCCCGCCCCACCCCACCCCCTCGGCTCTGCGCGCCGTCGCTGTGTGCCGGGATTGCGCGACGGTCGTCTCAAAGGCTACCGTGTGTCGCGCCGCTCTGCCGAACGGCGCTCCACTCCTCCCCCCTCTCGGTCTCACGTGCAAACTTGCTGTCGACTGGCGCCGCGCCTGGCGCCTTCGCGTCTGGCTTGCCTGCTGCTCATCGTCGCGTGCGCCCATTCGGCGCCCGGGCCCCTCGAGGACACCGATTCCGACGGCCCGCGCACCGCCACCCCGCCCATCCAGCTCACCTACAACCTTGGCCGCGACCTCGCCCCAGTGTGGCGCGCCGATGGGAGCGGCCTGCTCTACGCCTACCTCCTGCCGGGACCAGGTGATTTCGATGGCTGCATCGCCGAGTTGCCGCCCGGGGGCGGAACCCGGCGGATGCAGAAGTGCCCGCTGGAAGACCTCGCCGGCGATTCGGTGAATCTGCTCGGCACCCCCGCCATCAGCGCCGACGGACAGCTCGCCTGGGTCCAGACTCGGAGCGCCACCGGCCGGATCTCGCCGGCCTCGGCGGAGATCCGGGTCGGCAATCTGACAGTGGCCGACACCGGGACCGTTGTACGGACCTTGCCCTACCTTGCCCAGAGCGGGAGCGTGCACACCACGATCTCGCACCTCCACTGGCTGGGCGAATCGGCGCTGATCTATGTCGGCGACGACATCCAGTACCTCGGCCCCTGCCAGAACTGCAAACCCGATTCGCTGGTAATCGGGCGGGAGATCGCCCGGCTCGACCTCGCCGCGGGCAACCTCGTCACCGTGATCCCCGGCACCGCCGAGGCCACCTCAGTCTGGCCCTCACTGGATGGCCTGACGATTTACTACACCATCGCCGGCGACACCCGCGTCTTCCGCCAGCTGCTCTCCACCGGCGCGGTGACGACGGTGCACGACTTCGCCTCGGCGGGCGTCGTACGTGATGCAAGTCTGTCCGACTCGGTGCTTGCCGCGGTCGTCGGCGGCCGGGTCTCCTATGGTGTGGATCCGCTGATCGGCCCGGTCCAGGTCGACAGCGGCGGCAGCCTCTATCACGTGAACCTCGCCACCGGTGTCGAGACTCCGCTCACCCTCTCCGGCAAGCGCTTTCGCTCCCCCAGCCTCCGGCCCGGCGCGCAGCAGATCGCAGTGGAAGCGGTCGACAGCAGCGGCCCCCTGATCGCGGACCTCTACCTCTTCGACTCGCCATGACGCTTCGGGCCGTGCAAAAACGACATTCCACGGAGGGGCGAGGTCGCAGGGATCCCGGAGGACGTATGCGTAGCCCGAGTAGGGGCGGGCGTCCCCGCCCGCCCGAACCGAGCGCCCCGGTGGGACCCTGCGGACGAGCCCCGACGCGATGGGCCGCGCTCTGCCTCCTCCTGACCACCGCGTGCGCCCACCAGGAGTCGTTCTCCCATCATGAGGTGCCCGCCGGCGGACCGTTCACCGCCAGCGCACCGCTCCGCCTGACCTACAACATCGGCGCCGACGCCTTTGCCGCTTGGTCCGCCGACGGCCAGACGCTGTACTACGCCACCCAGGACTCCTTCAGCAGCGACAAGGACCGCTGCATCATGTCGCTACCGGCCGCCGGCGGCGTGCAGCGCCGGCTGCAGTGCCCCCGCATCGCCCGGAACGACACCACCGAGATGCTCGAGCAGCCCGCCGTGCTCGACGGCCAGCTCGCCTGGGCTCGCAACGATCTCGGAGTCGACGAGCACGCCATCTTCCGTCACACCATCTGGCTCGCTCCCCTGACACCGGACGCTCCCGGCCAGATCCTGCAGACCTTTCCTTACGTCGCCCCCTCCGGCCGCCCGCACGACGCGCCGCTCTACCTCCAGTGGCTCCGGCCCGGCGTGCTGCTCTACCTCGGCGCCCAGAACGCCTGCTGCCGCAAGGACACCCTGCGCTTCGGCGAGCAGGTCGTGGTCCTCGATATCTCCGGCCCCGCGCCGCTCCGCACCTTCGTGCCAGGCACCAACTGGGCGAGTGCGCTCGCGGCCGATGCCGATGGCCACACCATCTACTACACCTTCACCGGCGAGAGCCGGGTCATGCGGCAGGACCTGACCACCGGCGACACCAGCCTGGTCCACGACTTCGGCCCCGGCCATATCGTGCGAGACCCGCAGGTCAGCGGCAATCGGCTCATCGCCATCATCGATGGCCAGCCGGTACTGGCAGACCGCCCTCCCCTCGGCTTCGGCCAGGTGGACTACGGCGGCCATCTCGTCGTGGTGGATCTCGCCACCGGCGTAGAGACCCTCGTGCCGGACGGCGGCCGCTTCTACAAGCGCCCCCGGCTCTCACCCGACGGCAACAGCATCATCGCGGAAGGCTTCCCCTACTTCATCGGTTCCATCACCGATTCCACCGGCGCTGGCGTACCGGACACTGTGGCGAGCAAGTGGGCCGACCTCTGGCGCTTCGAGGAATGACATGCGGCTGTTGAGACTCTGCGCGGCACTCCTGCTCCTCGGCACCAGCACGGCGCTGGCCCAGTCGGTGGGCACCATCGCCGGCGTGGTGCGCGCCGCCGGCCGGGACGGCGCCCCGATCGCCGGAGCACGGGTGACGGTCGACCGCGGCCGCAGCGTCGTGACCACAAACGCCCAGGGCGAATACCGGCTGCGCGAGGTGACGGCCGGCTGGCACGTCGTCGCCGCGGCGGCGATCAGCTATCGCCCGCTCTCGCGCGACAGCGTCCTGGTCCGCGCCGGCCAGACCACCCTGCTCGACCTGCCGCTGCAGGCCGACCCCATCGGCCTCGCCCCCATCGAGGTCATCGCCGACCGGGTCGACTCGGTGCTCGATCCCCTCGCGGTCGTGGACCAGCAGCGCTTCACCGCCGAGGAGCTGCGCCGCCTGCCGGTCTCGTCGGTGGAGGAGGCAATTGCACTGTCGGCGGGCGCCGTCGGCGAGAGCTACCGTGGCGGCCGGCTCGGTCAGCAGGCTTTCATCATCGACGGACTCGGACTCAAGAACCAGCTCGACGCCTCCACCGGTTCACTCGGCGTCCGCGTGCCGCCCGCGTTACTTGCAGAAGCGTCACTCGTCACCAATGGCTTTTCTGCTCGCTACGGGCAGGCGGTCTCGGCGCTGGTCAACCTGGCCACCCGCGATGGCGGCGACCGTTGGGCGGGACGGCTTGCGTATGAGACCGACCGGCCGCTGGGCAACGGGGGCGACTACGGCCTCGACCGCGGCGTCGTCTCGATCGAGGGCCCGCTGCCGGCAAAGATCCGATTGCTCGCGGTGGCGGATCTTTCCGGCAAGCTGGACGCCGACCCGGTCAACGCCCCGCGCCCCGGCAACCCGCGCGACCCACGCTACAGCGCGCCCTGGCTGCTGCCGCACAACAGCGGTGAACAGGCCGACCTCGCCGCCAAGCTCACCATTCCGCTTGGCAGCCAGCAGACGCTACGGATACTGGGGCTTCATTCCGCCGACCAGCGGCTGCTCTACGATCCGGTCTACAAGTACGACCTCGACCTCGCTCCGGTCCGTCGCTCCACCGGCAACCTGCTTAACGGCCACCTGCAGAAGGTGTTCGCCGGCCCCGACATCATCGCCGACCTGCGGGTGGGGTATTTCACTCGCGAGTTCATCCGCGGCGCTGCGACCAGCGTGCCGGACTATCGCTTCGGCGCGTTCACGGGCGAGAGGCTCGGCATCGTCGGCGAAGAGCTGGCGCGGGCACAGGACACCGCCCGCGCCGCTGCACCCATCGCCGGCCTGATCGCCACCACCTTCAGCGACAACACCCCGTGGGGCGTGCCGGCGTTCTTCCAGGGCCGTGGCCCTCGTGGCGACCTGGCGTGGAACCGCTTCAGGGAGGTGCGGACCCGGCTCGACCTCAGCATTCCGGCGGGCCGGAACACCGATTTCTATTTCGGCGGCGAGTACTCCGGTCAGGGAGTGCGCACCTTTCAGCGCGCCCTCGGATACCTGCCCACCGGAGATACCGTGCCGTCGGCCACCGCCGCCAACTTCTCCCCCTGGGCCGGCTCCATCTACACCGAGGTCCAGGGTCGGGGTACCGACCTCGCTCTCACGCTGGGGCTGCGGTACGACCAGTTCAGCGGCCGCGATGACCTGCCGGGCAAGGCGGCCCAGACCAAGCGTGCAATCAGTCCGCGGCTGGCGGTGAGCACCGTGCTCAAGGGGGCGACGTTCATTGCCAGCATCGGCAAGTTTTCCCAGGCGCCGGACTACCAGTACCTGGTCGATGCCGCCTTTGACGACACCACCCGCACCGGCCGCTCCCG
>JANOFA010001110.1:0-4035 GCA_031413355.1 Gemmatimonadota bacterium
CTGCTCATAGTCCCGGGCCAGCCCCGGAATCCGATAGTGGCCAGTGCGTCCGGTGCGCGTCCAGTCGCCGATCACGCCGCGCGCCTCGTTACCGGCAAAACCCGTGCGGCGTCCCGGAATAATGGCCAATGGCTGAACGCCGGCCTTCCCCTCAGACTTTGTGAAACCCCACCCGCCCCGCCTCGGTCCCATCCTCGCCCCGGTACACCTCGAAGTCGGCGAAGAACGAAGGCGACTCGGTCCGGAGCGTCGCCAGGCAGCCGAGCGCCATGCGCCGGATCTCCAGCTCGGCGCCCTCGCCGAGGCGGAGCTCGAGCATCGTCCGCCAGGCGCGGATGTTGGCGCTCACGACGATCTTCACCTCGGTGGCATTGGGCAGGACGCTCCGTGCCGCTTCCCGGGCCATCTTCCGCCGGTGGATCTTGTCGGCCACCGCCTCGTACTTGGTCATCAGCCCGTTGACCGCATGGACGTACGCCGCCTGCGCCGCCTCGACCTGGGCGGTCCACTCCCGCTCCAGGGTCGCCTCCCCGATGATCGCCGGCGGCATGACGAAGGCCGCGTGCGATTCGTCGACATAGCGCTGGGAGAGCTGCGAATAGCCAAATCCCGCCCGGTGCCGCACCAGCTCATGGCTGCAGGAGCGGCTGATCCCCTCGATCAGCAGGACGTAGACGGCGTGCTCGAACACCGAGCCATGGCCCTGGGTCAGGATGTTGGTCAGGTACTCCGCCGTGGTCCGGCCAGCCGGGTTGTGCTGGCTCATGTAGCAGATCCGTCCGGCGAACTCGGCCAGCTTCTCGCCATCGGAGCTGTCCCCCTTCCACGCGACCGGCAGATGGGCGGGTTCGACGAACTGGGGCCGGGCGAGCAGGGTGATACGAGGGGATTTCAGGATGTCCATGGAGTCGGGAGCGGGGAAAAGGGAAAGGGGAACGGAGAAAAGGGAACGGTGGTAGGGGCGGAGCTGTGCTCCGCCCCGCTACGAAGTCTGTTGTCATCCTGAGCGTAGCGAGGGTCGTTGCTGTCATCCTGAGCGCGAAGCGCGAAGGATCTCTTTGTCCCGGAGCCTGGCTCAGGTCTCTCCTCCGCCCTCGAGAGATCCTTCGCTTCGCTCAGGATGACAGCCTACCGCCTACCGCCTGCTGGTCGCCTGCACCCAGCTTCCCCTCAGCAATCTCCACCCGGCTCCGCGCATACCCGCCGCTCCGCTCGATCTCCCGGAGCGCCAGCGCGATATCCTCGGGGATCGGGGTGATGTCCAGCCCGACCTTGAGGCTGCGGAACGGCGACGACCCGCGGGGGAGCTTTACGCCGGGGTTGAAGATACCATCGGGATCGAATGCCGTCTTGACTTGCTCGAACAGCCCCATGATCTCCGGCCCGTACTGGGCGGCGAGAAGGGGAGCGCGGAGTCGGCCGTCGCCATGTTCACCACTCACCGTCCCGCCCAGCCTGATGACGGCGGCGCTGACCTCGGTATACAGCCCGCGCACCCGGGCGGGCCAGTCCAGCTCGGCGAGCTCCGGCAGGAGGTTCACATGCAGGTGCCCGTCGCCGGCGTGGCCGAAAATCACGGCGGTGATCCGCCAGCGCTGTGCCGCGGCGCGGATCGCAGCGGCGTACTCGCCCAAGTGGGGCAGGGGGACGCAGCCATCTTCGACCACCTGGAGGGAGCGTCGCTCCGGCGGGAGGCTCGCGAGGATCGGGCTCGCCGCATGACGCAGCGCCCAGAGCCGCTGCTCCTCCTCCGGGGTGAGCGCTGTCGCAATGTCGGTCGCGATCTCCTTCACCGCCCGGACGGCGTCGCCAACAACGCCCCGAACCTGAGCGGCGTCGTCGCGCTCGAACTCCACCAGCAGAACGGCTTCAGTCCCCTCAGGTACGTCAACCGCCCCGGGCCCCGCGCCATCTTCCCCGCGCACCAGATCCAGGAACGTCCGGTCCAGCAGCTCCACCGCCGAGGGGTCGAGGGCGACCAGTGCGCGCACTGCCTCCTCCAGCTGATCGAGCCGACCGAGCGAGATCCGCAGGCCGGCGCGCGCGGCGGGGATGGGATCGAGCCGCCATCTGATCGTCGTGATGAGGCCGAGGGTGCCTTCAGCGCCGATGAAGAGATCGAGATCGTCACCCGAGGCAAGCCAGGCATCGAGCGCGTAGCCGGCGGTGTTTTTCCGGGTGCGGGGGAATCGGGCGGTGATTGTTTCGGCGGCGGCGCGGATCGTCGGCGCTACGTCGTGGCGAAACCGTTCGATCGCGGGGGCCGCACGTAGGGGCCGCGCATGCGCGGCCCCAACGGGCGCGGCCCCAACCGGCGCGGCCCCAACGGGCGCGGCCCGTACGGACGCGGCCCCCCGTTCCAGCCACACCGCGTCGCCGTCCGCCGTCACGATTTCCAGTGCGTCGACCCAACGCCGCGCGGGGCCATACCGCACCGTGCGGGCGCCGGCGGCATTGGTCGACACCGTCCCGCCAAGCGTCGCCCACCGGCTGCTCGACGGATCCGGCGGCAGCCGCAGGCCATGCGGTGCGGCCGCGGTGTTCAGTTCGAGCTGGGTGATGTTGGCGCTGGTGATCGCGGTCCGGTTTGCGCCGTCGACCTCCAGCCGGCGCGGCATCCGCTCGCGCAGGTCCACAATGATCCCTGCGCCGACAGCGTGGCCAGGGATGCCGCTGCCCGCGCCTCGGGCGGTGAGTGCGGTGCCGCTCTCCGCCGCCCAGCGGACCAGCGCCTGAAGCTCCTCGACTGACGTCGGCAGCGCCACCCCCGCCGGCAGAATCCGGTAGATCCCGGCCCCCTCGGCGTAGGCCGAACGCAGCCGGTGGTCCCGCTGGACCAGACTTTCTATTGGAGGAAGCGGTGCCATGCCACAAACGTAGGCCGCCGTCCCTTGACAAGGAATGGCTGCAGGGGGAGGCTTCCGCCAATGTCCGATGCCCCCCGTGCCCAGCTGATTCATATCGATGTTGACCGCCGACTCGGCCACGAATGGGACGAGTGGAACGGTCAGCCGCTGCCGAACGCCGGCAACTACGACAGCCCTGCCGGTCTGTTCTTCGGCTGGTCGGCGCTGACGCTCGGGGTCGCGCTCGGGGGCATGGCGCTGGTGCTCTATCTGCTGGGTCCGCGGGTGGGGCTGCTCCTGCCGGGCCTCTCCGGTCCGCTCTGGATCGGACTGGGGTTTGGGGCGGGCGCACTGTGGATCTGGTGGCTCCTGCTGCTGGGTTCATGGCTCGGCCGCCGGCCGCTCCTCCCCGAGCGCCTGGCGGAGCGCGGGCCACTGCTGGGGTTGATGCGCCTGACATCGCTGGTCGCCGACCGATTCGGCCGACGCGACTGGGTCGAGAATGCGGCGGTGAAGGTGTATGACAGCTTTGCGCTCGCCCGCGGGCGCAAGGTCGGCAAAGGCGAGCTGCTGCTGCTGATTCCCCGCTGCCTTTCCCGCGCCGCGCTGGATGGCGTGCTGGCGATCGCGGGGAAGTACGAGGTGCCGGTCTTCGTGGCGACGCGGGGCCAGCTCGCCCGCCGGGTGATCCGCGAGCGCCGGCCGCGGGCGGTGGTCGCCGTGGCCTGCGAGCGCGACATGGTCTCCGGCCTGCACGACGTCGCCGGCAAGGTGCCGGTTCTCGGTCTCACGATGACGCTGCCCTCCGGTCCCTGCAAGGACGCCGGCATCGATCTGGTCAAACTGGAGGAGTGGGTGCGGAGCTACGTGGTGTAAGGCGGGGTAGGCGGTTGGGCGATTGGGCGATTGGGCGATTGGGCGATTGGGCGATTGGGCGGTCGGGCGGTTGGGCGGTTGGGCGGTTGGGCGATTGGGGGAATCGGTTCAGCTTTTTGGCTGGCCCTTGAGCGGACAGGCAGCGTCGCTGTTGCGGAGGGTGGCCATGTCCACGGTGAGCCAGTCGCCCGGTCCGGGTGCAGGCAGGCCGAGCACCATGGCGGGGATGTTGGTGCGCCGGTCGACATCCAGTCCGGCAATGCCTCGGAGCAGGATCAGCATCGGCGCGCCGCTTGGATCCCGCTGATCGAGC
>JANOFA010001111.1:0-1342 GCA_031413355.1 Gemmatimonadota bacterium
GGCTTGGCGAGGGACAGGAGCACCACACCCGCCACCGTACTGAGTGAGCCGATGAGCACCATCAGCTCGAAGATGAAGACCACGTAGGGTGGGACGGTCGCGATCGGCTTGCCGCCCACCAACAGCGGCCAGTCGAGTGACATCCAGTAGGTCATGCCGAGGCCGGCGCAAGCGCCGGTCAGGCCGCCGAAGAGCGTGAAGAGCCGTACCGGGCTGACCGGCTTCCCCACGGCCTCTTCCAACTCGTGGTTGTGGGCGGCGGCGTAGACGGTGAAGTCCTTCCGGCCCTGGGCCCGCAGCGCCTGAATGGCGTCACAGGCAGCGTCGATGTGCTGAAAGGCGGCGAGGATGCCGGGAACGGTCCGGGCCATCAATGGCCTCCCTTGCGGAGCCGGGGATACGGGATCTGCTCCTTGATTTCCTGGATCGCGACGACCGGAAAGGTCCGCGCGAACAACAGGAACCACATGCCGAACCAGCCAAACGAGCCGGCCAGGATCCCCCAATCCGCCCAGGTCGGATTCATCTGGGACCAGGCAAAGGGGAGGAAATCGTTGCCCAGCGAAGAGGTGATGATCACGTAGCGCTCGAACCACATTCCGATATTGATGAAGATCGAGATGATGAACAGCGATGTCAGGTTGGTGCGGATCTTCCGGAACCAGAGCAGCTGCGAGACGAACGCGTTACAGATGATCATGGTCCATCCACCCCACCACATCGGACCGAACGCCCGGCGCCAGAAGGTGGTCTGCTCAAAGGTGTTCCCGCTGTACCACCCGATGAAATACTCCATCAGGTAGGCGTAGAACAGGATGGTCCCGGTGAACAGTGTCAGCTTGGCCAGGTTGTCGAAGTGGTAGTCGGTGATCATGTGTTCGAGCTGGAGCACCTTGCGCAGCGGGATGATCAGGGTGAACACCATCCCGACGCCGGAGTAGATGGCGCCGGCGACAAAGTAGGGCGCGAAGATCGTCCCGTGCCAGCCGGGAATGATCGACATGGCGAAATCCCACGACACGATCGAGTGCACCGAGAGCACCAGCGGGGTGGCCAGGGCCGCCAGGTAGAGATAGGCCCGGCTGTAGTGGCGCCACTGATTGTCGGTGCCCTTCCAGCCCAGCGAGAAGATGTTGTACACCTTCTGCCGCCAGCCCGACACGATGTCACGCACGGCCGCGACATCCGGGACCAGACCCACGCAGAGAAAGGTCGTCGAGACGGTCAGGTAGGTCGAGATCGCGAAGACGTCCCACACCAGCGGCGACTTGAAGTTGGGCCACAGGAAGCGCTGGTTGGGATAGGGCATCAGCCAGTAGAAGAACCACTGCCGCCCGATGTG
>JANOFA010001112.1:0-1184 GCA_031413355.1 Gemmatimonadota bacterium
ATCGCAGGTGAGCCGGTCAGCGATGAGGGGACGGGGTTTTTCGAGACGTACGTGGGAGTGGAGCCGTCAGCCGTCAGCCGTCAGCCATGAGCCGTTGGCCATTAGCCGTTGGCCGTTAGCGTTGTCATTCTGAGGAGGCCCCGCAGGGGCCGACGAAGAATCCCTTCAGGCCGGAGCCGAGTCCTGAGTATGGCTCCGGGGCCAAGAGATCCTTCGCTGCGCTCAGGATGACAGCAACTACATTCGCTCTGCCCAATCGCCCAATCGCCTAATCGCCTAATCGCCAATCGCCCAATCGCCCAATCGCCTAATCGCCCAATCGCCTAATCGCCTAATCGCCCAATCGCCCAACCGCCCAACCGCCCAACCGCCTACTCCGGAAACCCCGCCGTCCCCCGCATCTCCCGGACCTGTCGCGTATGCCGTTCGGTGTGGGCCGCGACGAACAGCAGCCACTGCACACCGTCCAGCGGTCCCAGCACCGGGTGCGGCGCGGCGAACTGACGCAGGTCCTCGTTCGTCTCCTCGAACCAGTGGCGCATCCCGTCGCGCGCCTGCTGGAACACCGTGGCGCACTCCTCCTTGGTGGCCCACCGGCCGGTCGGCTGCACCGTCTCCGGGGCCGGGACCCTGCGGCTGCGGTCGAACAGCCGGGTCACGATCTGATCGTCGGTGACGGTCGGGCGTTCCTGGTCCGGTGGAATCGGCATGGAGAGGAGCTTGGTGGTGACCAGCTTGGTGACTCCCCGCAGGACCACGGTGACATGTTCCGCCGTCTGCCCGACCGACCAGCGGTCCGGCTCCGGGGTCCACGCCCACTGCGCCGGCGTTACCCCTTCGATTGCGGCGAGGAAGCCATCCGTCGTGGCGCGCAACTCTCCCAGCACCATCTCTCTGCGGTGGGTGGACATCGTGTCGCTCTCCTTCAGAGCCCCAGCCGCACCGTGAGGGCTGCGGTGTAGTAGTGAAAGGCGCCGGTCGTGCTGCTCGCCGCGCTGTTGCTGATCCCGCCGGACACCGAGACTTCATTGATAGCGCTCCAGCGTCGAGTGAGCCGTGACTCGGCGTGCCACTCCACCTGGGTTCTTCCCTGGGAGCCGACCTGCTGTGCGCCGAGCCCGCCGGCCAATCTGGCTTCCCACCGCTGCCAGCCATAGGTGTAGGAGCCGCGGGCCTCGCCTACC
>JANOFA010001113.1:0-1020 GCA_031413355.1 Gemmatimonadota bacterium
GGCACCGCGCTCGACCGCCGCCTTGATGATTTTCTCCATGGGAGTCAGGCCGTCGCCGGCGTGGGAGGCAGGGTACGCAACGTGGCCGTATCGGCCGAGAGGAATCCCATCCGGTCACGCACTTCGCGCATCGTTTCACCAGCGATGCGCCGGGCGCGCTGGGCGCCGTCGCCCAGTATATCGATGACCGTCTCCGGTCGGGCTTGCAACTCCGCGGCGCGGGCCCGAATCGGAGCGAGGGCCAGGTCAATATGTTCCGCCAGCACCTTCTTGCAGTCGATGCAGCCCCAGCCGGCGCTGCGGCAGTTCTTCGCCACGAGCGCGACCGTCTCCGGCGGGGAGAAGTGCTTGTGCAACGAGTAGATGTTGCAGATGTCGGGGTTGCCCGGATCCTCCCGGCGCACCCGCGCTGGATCGGTCTTGGCCGGCCGGAGCCGGTTCCACACCTCGGCGGGGGGGTCGAGAATCCCGATCGTGTTGCCAAGGCTCTTCGACATCTTGGCCTGCCCATCGAGGCCGACAATGCGCTTGGCCTCCGTCAGCAGCGGCTTGGGCTCGGGGAAATAATCCGTTCCGCCACCGAACTCCGCATTCCACTTGCGGCAGATTTCGCGGGTGAGCTCGAGGTGCTGGACCTGATCCTCGCCCACCGGCACCAGGTCGGCGCGGTACAGCAGGATGTCCGCCGCCATCAGGATCGGGTAGGTGAGTAGCCCGGCGGGGATGCTGTCGACCCGGGCCGACTTATCTTTGAACTGCGTCATCCGCTCCAGCTCGCCGATCGGCGTCACCGTATTGAAAAGCCACTGCAGTTCGGAGTGCTCCGGCACGTGGGACTGGACGAAGAGCGTGACCCGCTCCGGATCCACCCCCGACGCGAGCAGGCCCACTGCCATCTCCCACGTCCGGCGCGCGAGCGTGGCGGCGTCGTACCGGGCGGTGATCGCGTGGAGATCGACGACGCAGTAGAGACAGTCATACGATTGCTGCAGCCGGACCCAGTTCTGGACCGCGCCGAGC
>JANOFA010001114.1:0-2137 GCA_031413355.1 Gemmatimonadota bacterium
CCTCGTCGGAGTATTCATGCCGAGGGACCATCAGGCCTCGAGTCGCATCCAGCTCACGCAGTCGCCCGACACCGTCTGGGCGGTGATCCGCGATTACGAACATGCCGCCAGCTGGTGGCCCGACGTAAAGTCGGTGAAGCGGCTCGCCGATATCGATGGACATGAGCGGTGGGAGGAGACGATGAAAATGGGGCCGGTGGCGTTCGTCCTGACCGAGGAGCGTCCGCCGAACTTCCTCCGCAGCGCGATCGATACCACCGGCGGCTCCCCCTTCGGCGGCGACTGGCTGCACGAGATCGTCGCATCCCCGACGGGCACCACCGTCACGATTACCGAACAGGGCTGGGTCAGCAACCCGATCTTCCGCAGCATCAGTGCGGTCATCGGGTACCACGGAACGTTGGACAGCTACCTCACGGCTTTGGCCCGGCATTTCGGGGACAATGTCACACCGGAGCATGTAACCAGCGGGGAGTGACCACGGTCACCTCCCGCGCCCCGGCCAGCGCCGCATCTTGGCGGGTATTCAACGCCTCCCCATCCACCGGCATCCGATGCTGCATGCTGATCATTCCGGCCTCCCGCTGACCATGCTGGCGGCCCTGCTCGCTTCGGCGCTGGCCTGCGCCGAATCTTCCGCCCCCGAGAACCGGCCCCCCGCCATCACGATCACGGCGCCCGGGGCCGGCGCGAGCATCGCCGAAAGCACCGTCGTGCTGCTGCGAAGCAGCGCGACTGATCCCGAAGATGGCGTGCTTGGCGGGAGCGCCGTCGACTGGACCAGCAGCCTGGATGGGCCGCTGGGCACCGGCGATTCGCTCACGGTTCCCACGCTCTCCGCCGGCAACCACAGCTTGAGTGCCACGGCCACCGATTCCCGCGGCGTCACTGCGTCCGCGACCGTCACGATCACGGTGGTGCCGTTCACACCGGGCAACAATCCGCCGACAGTCGCCATCACCAGCCCCACTCCCGGCGCGAGCATCACCACCGGGACGGTGGTAGTGCTGCAGGGCAGCGCTGATGATCCGGAGGACGGCACGCTCACCGGGAGCGCCCTCACCTGGTCGAGCTCGCTGGACGGTGCGCTCGGCATCGGCGCGTCGCTCACGATTGACTCGCTCTCCGCCGGAAGTCACACGATCACGCTGCAGGCCACCGACCTGGGTGGCGTAGCCAATGAGGCGACGCTGCTGCTGACGGTCACGCCGGCGACACCGAATATCGGCCTCACCCCGGTAATCAGCGGGATGAGCAGCCCGGTGCTGCTGACGGCGCCTCCCGGCGACCTGACCCGGCTCTTCATCGTGGAACAGAGCGGCGCCATCCGCATCATCAAGAACGGCACGCTGCTCTCGGCCCCCTTTCTCAGCCTCAGCGACTCGATCTCGACCGGCAGCGAACAGGGGCTGCTCGGCCTGGCGTTCGCACCGGACTACGCCACCAGCGGCCGCTTCTATGTGAGCTACACCAACAAGCACGGCCCGCTGGCCGCCGGCACCTCGGTCATCGAGCGCTACACCGTCTCCAGCAACACCGATGTCGCGAATGCGGCTTCAGGCCAGCGGCTCTTGACGCTGGACGACCCCTACAGCAATCACAACAGCGGCATGATCGCGTTCGGGCCCGATGGCTATCTCTACTATGGCATGGGCGACGGCGGCGGCGGCGGCGACCCGCTCGACAGCGGGGAGGACCGGAGTGATCTGTTCGCCTCGATGCTCCGGCTGGATGTGAGCGGCAGCGGTGCCTACACCATCCCGGCAAGCAACCCCTACGCGACCCACCCGACATTCCGCCATGAATTGTGGAACTACGGGCTCAGGAATCCGTGGCGCTGGAGTTTTGATCGGCAGACCGGTGACCTCTACATCGGCGACGTGGGCCAGGGCGCCCGCGAGGAGATCGATATCCAGCTCGCCAGCAGCGGTGGTGGCGAGAACTACGGCTGGCATAGGATGGAAGGGTTCATCTGCTACGGCGCGTCGAGCTGCAACCAGACCGGGCTCACCCTACCGGAGCTCGACTACGACCACAGCCAGGGCTGCGCGGTCACCGGCGGCTATGTCTATCGCGGCAGCGCGACCAGCATGCGGGGACGCTATCTCTACGCCGACTACTGCGGCGGCTGGGTGCG
>JANOFA010001115.1:0-6329 GCA_031413355.1 Gemmatimonadota bacterium
GCTTGCCCTCATCGAGTCGGGCCCGCAGCGCGAACCGCCGCTCACCCACCACCACGATCGCAGAGCGGCCATCAGGCAACAGCTGGCTGGCCTGAATCATGGCGCTGCAGCCGAGCGCCCCGGGGCCCGGATCGGGATCGGTGGTGATGCCAAAGCGCTTGTCGCCCGCGAGGCAGTCGGCCAGCAGCTGCCGATAGCGCGGCTCGAAGATGTGGAGGGGAAGCGGCTCGCCAGGGAAGAGGACGAGTTTGAGGGGGAAAAGCGGGAGGCGGGAGGGCATGAGGAGAAAGGTATCAGGTGGCAGGTGGCAGGTGGGAGGGAGCAGGCACCGCATGACTCCACGAAGCACCGAGGGCCCCGGGCTGCTTCAGCCGAGGCCCTCTGGGAACAGCAGGTTTGATGTGGTTCCTGCCACCTGCTCGCTGCCACCTGCCACCGTCCTATGCCGCCACCCAGAACCCCTTCAGCCCTTTGACATCCGGCGACTCACGCAGCTTCTCGAAGGCCCGCTCGCGGATCTGGCGGATGCGTTCGCGGGTGACGCCGAGCAGCTCGCCGATCTTCTCGAGCGTCAGCGCCTCGCTGCCCTCCTCGAGGCCGTAATAGAGGTACAGGATCTTCCGTTCGCGAGGAGTCAGATACCGGGTGAAAATCCGGTCGATGAACTCGCGCATCAGCCGTGCGTCGGTGCCTTCCTCGATCTCCGCACCCTGGGCGCCGGCAAAACGCTCACCCACCGTGCCGCTGCTCTTCTCGCTCCGTTCCACCGGCGCATCCAGCGAGAGCTCCGCCGAGGTCATGCGCCGGGCGGAGCGGATGTTATCGACCGAATCATTCAGGGCGAGCGCAATCTCCTCGTCGGTTGGCTCGCGGCCGAGCTCCTGAGAAAGGAAGCTCTCCGCGCGCGACATGCGGATGAGGGCGGAATTCTGGTTGAGCGGGATGCGCACGCTGCGGGTCTGCTCGGCGAGGGCCTTGAGCACCGCCTGGCGAACCCACCAGACGGCGTAGGAGATGAACTTGACCCCATGCTCCGGGTCGAACTTCCGCACCGCCTTGAGCAGGCCTTCATTGCCGATGGCGACGAGCTCGGAGAGGTCCAGGCCGTGGCCCTGGTACTTCTTCACGTAGGAAATGACAAAGCGGAGGTTGGCCGTGACCAGGCGCTCCGCCGCTTTTTCATCCCCGGCCAGGGCCAGCCGGGCCAGCCGTTTCTCCTCGGCCGGGTCGGTGATCATGGGGAGCTTCTGAATGTCCTGCAGGTACTGGTCGAATGCCCCAGTCGCGGTCGGACGGAAGAACGCCTTGGGACGGCTCTTCTTAAGCGAAGGCATGACTGCTCCGCACGGGTGGCCCAACGGGTTGTCTGCTGAGGTGCGGTCGTGACAGTGACCGCGGAGAGGTGTGCGAATATAGGACGTGACAAAATTTCGGTCAAGCAGTTTCTGTTTTCCACATCACAAATCGTTCATTCACATCCGGTTGCAGCGTTTGTCCACGACAGGAGGGTGCCCGGTCGGAAAATGCGCCTCGGAGCGCGACGCTAAATTATTGTAATTAAACAGGTTATCAGTCGTTGAAATGTCGATTTCTCGGGGAAAAACGGTGGGGATATGTGGCTTCAGGCCAAACCAGTGAGGGCGCCATGGAGCACTTCCGCCGGCACGGGGACGGTCCAGCGGCCATCGGCTTCATGCATCGTCCCCAGTCCGCTTGGTAGCGACAGTCGGATCTGGCCATCGCGATTCTTCTTGTCGTGAGTCATCGCCTCCAGCGCGACCGATACCTCCACCCGATCGCCACTGCGGGTGGGCAGGCCCAGCGTCCGCAGCAGACCGCTGACCCGCTCAGCGAGGTCGGTCGGTGCCAGCCCGAGTTGTCCGGCGATGCGGCACTCCGCGATCAGCCCTAGGCCTACGGCTTCGCCGTGCGGCAGGCGATAGCGGGATTCCTGCTCGAGCCCGTGGGCGATCGTATGGCCGGCGTTCAGGATGGCCCGGCGTCCCGCTTCGCGCTCATCCGCACTGACGACCGTCGCCTTGATGATCACGCTCTGATGCACCAGGTGGGTGAGCGCCTCGAGATCACGGGCCAGCAGCCGGCGGGCGTTGGTCTCCATCCACCCGAAGTACGCTGCATCGGCGATCAGGCCGTGCTTGACCGCCTCGGCCAACCCCGCGCGGAACACCCGGTCGGGCAGGCTGAGCAGGGTCAGTGGGTCGGCAACGACGATCGCCGGGGGATGAAAGGCGCCGATCAGGTTCTTGCCGGTGGGAGTATCGACTCCGACCTTGCCGCCGACCGAGGCGTCGAGCATGGCCAGCAGTGTGGTTGGCACCTGCGCATACGGTACTCCGCGCAGGTATGTCGCCGCGACGAATCCAGCCAGATCCCCGACGACGCCGCCGCCGAGGGCGACCACTCCCGCGTGACGGCCGATGCCGGCGGTGAGCAGCTGATCGGACAGGCGCATCCACGTTTCCCGCGTCTTGCTCGCTTCGCCAGCGGGAAAGGTCAGCCGGGTCTCGCACTTGAGCCGGATGCCGGCATCGCTGGCCCGCGCGCCGAGCGCACGGGCATCGGTCGTCGCACGAGTCCACTCATCGTAGTACCGTCCCACGATGTCGTCGGTGATAAGCACCAGGGGGCGGGCGCCCATCGCCGTCGCCAGCATTTCCGGCAATGCCAGCAGGGCGCCGGGCTCGATATGCACGTCGTAGGCACCGAGGGCGTGGCGGACGGGGACGGTGGGCATGGGCGGCAGCGGCGGTAGGCGGTAGGCGTTCGGCGGTAGGCGGTAGGCGGTAGTTGCCCGCCTATCCGCCCTGTGACCCTCACCCTGCGCTGAACGCTGAATGCTGAATGCTACGTGCTTTCGCTAACGGCCAACGGCCAACGGCTAACGGCTGATGGCTGACGGCTGACGGCTGACGGCTGCTCTCCTACCACGTCACATCCCCGGCCCCATCGCGATGATTGGCCAGCCGGGCCAGGGCGAAGAGCAGGTCGGAGAGGCGATTCAGGTAGACCAGGAACAGCTCCGGGACAGCGGCCTCGTGTGACAGCCGCACGACGCTCCGCTCGGCCCGGCGGCAGACGGTGCGGGCGAGGTGCAGCGCCGCCGCCTTGGGCGTGCCCGCGGGCAGCACGAAGGCCGTCAGCGGTGGGAGCTCGCGATCGGCCTCGTCGATGGTATGCTCGAACATCGCGACCCGAGCCTCGGTGAGCTCAGCCTTTTCCAGCGCCTGGCGGACCCGCTCCGGATCCGGCGTCGCGAGATGGCCGCCGAGGGCAAAGAGGTCACGCTGGATCCCCTCGAACAGGGCGTCCATGAAATGCACCGGCTGGGTCGCGCGTACGACACCGAGGGCGGAGTTGAGCTCGTCGACATCGCCGTAGGCCTGGACCCGGGAATGGTCCTTCGCCACCCGCCCGCCGCCGAACAGTCCGGTCTCGCCAGCATCGCCGGTCTTGGTGTAGATCTTCATGGGTGAGAAGATAGGGTGCGAGGTCGATGTCTGCTATCGGGTGTTCAGCGGTCAGCAATCAGCGATCTGCTGACCGCTGACCGCTGACTGCTGACTGCTCCTAACTCTCACGCCGCACCTCATAGAGCAGCACGTCATCGATCTCCTCTTCCCACACCGTCCCCGCGATCCGCATCCCGACCTTCTCCGCGACCCGGCGGGCGCCGGCGTTGTCGGGCGGAATGCTGGCGCAGACACGGAGGACGCCGCGCTGGCGCAAGGCCCATTCGACCAGTGCCTCGGTGGCTTCGGTTGCGAAGCCATGCTTGGCGGCGCCGGGGTAGGTCGCATACCCCATCATCACGGCGCCGTCCGCATCCGGCGGCCCGCCGAAGCCGAGGGCGCCAGTGACCTCGCGGGTGGTGCGGTCCACGGCGAGCCAGGTCCACCAGCCGAGGGTGTCGGGCGCGGCGCGCAGCTGATCGCGCACCCGCGGGAGCAGTGCTTCCATGAGTGGCGGCGGTTGGAGCGGGAAGGGAAAAGTCACTCCCGTCAGCCGGTGGAGGCGCTCGGTGTCACGCATGAGCAGCGCGTCGATCGCATCGGCGGTGAAGGGCAGCAGCTCAAGGCGGCTGGTGGTCAGCATGGACCCTCCACGAACGCGGCTGCGACCACAGTGTTTCCTCGCGGCTCGAGGATCACCCACAGCACACTGTCGTCTTCCACGTTCACCTGCTCCATCCAGAGGTAGTCCCGCCCGAAGGCAAAGCCGCTCACCGGTTCGAGCCGGCGCCAGAAGAGCGGAAGGGTGCGCTGGCTTCGTGCCCCGACCAGTCGCCCGCGGCGCAGATCCAGCAGGGTGGGGCGGAACACCACCTGGCGCCAGACCCCGGTCGCATCCCACACCATGACGATCGCGGCGACGGCATCGGCCCCGCTGGCGGTACGGCGCCGCTCCCGCAGGGAGACGGCGTAGCGGATGCGCCCGTCATCGAGACGAAACGGCAGCACGTCGGCAGCGTCGTCGTCGTTGAGCCCATTGAGTTCCAGCCGGCGACCGGTCGGGGTTGCCAGCGGGAGGTCTCGTGCGATCAGCCGCGGCGTCAGCAGCGAGTCCATGGCGCGACTGGTCCACATGAGGAGGCTGTCGGTGAGGTCTGGGTCAGGTGGGGGCAGCGCGTCGCGGAAGCGACGGTCGGTAAAGAGATCGTCACCCGGCCCGCGGAACGATCCGACGACCGGCCCGCGGAGGGAGGGCCCATTGCCGCGGGCCTGATCGACGATGAACTCCGCCTGGGCGCCGCGCCAGCCGCAACTGGCGCCCTGCAGGACAATGCGCTCGAGCCGCACCGGCGTGTGGCCGTCGGGCGAGCCGACCAGCAGCGTCTGCTGCAGCAGGGTGGAATCGACCTTGGGATCGAGCGTGATGGTGACGCGGCGGTCCGCCAGCCAGGCCCAGATATCTCCCCGACGGTCCCGAACCGGACGATAGCGCCGGGCGAGGCCGGCAATCAGGCCGCTGTCACTCGAGAGGAGGTGGACTTCCCGCCGCGTGCCTTCACCGACGAAGCTCCCGGCGATGCGGCCGGTCGAGTCGAGCCGCGCGTCACTGGCGATCGTCGCCTGGTCCAGGGCGGCGGGTGGCCGTTCGGTGGTGAGGTCGTCGATGAGCCCGCCGATCGCAGCGCAGGCCGGCAGGAGGAGGAGGAGGGTGACACTCAGCCCGACAGAGGCGCGGGTGCGGGTTCGGCGGGCAAGAGGCATGGTGGGCTCCGAGAGATCGGCACAGGTGCCGGCGTGTGATATCGACTCTACGCTCGCGGCAGCGTCACCGCCAGAGACCGCAGCTTGCTCGTCGGTGCGGACCGCGGGGTGCTCCACTGCTGCGGCGCTACGGCTCCAGCGCGGCCAGCATCTCCTCCACCCGGCTGAACTTGAGGCGGGGCCGTCCGACGGCGGCACCGCGACTCTTCTCCAGCGCATCGAGTCGCTGCCAGTCGGCCCAGGTCACGACGCGCACCCCCCGCTGGGCCAGCAGCTGGTCCACGCCTTCCCGGACTGTTTCCGCTGGTGCCGGCAGGGTACCCGCCGCCAGGTCAGCGAGCAGCAGGTCGGCGCTCTCGACGGCATCCGGCTTGTTGGTGCCGATCACGCCGCTTGGCCCACGCTTGATCCAGCCGACGACGTACTCGCCCGGCGATGGCGCGCCTTCCCGGACGATTCGTCCGCCAGTGTTGGGGATGATACCGCGCTTCTTATCCAGCGGCAGTTCGGGCAGGCCGGTGCCGAGGTAGCCGACCGAGCGGAAGATGAGTCCAACGGGCAGCGTCTCGGTCTCGCCAGTCGCCTCCGCCTTCACGTCGCCACCGCTGCCGGCGACGAGCCGGTTCTTCATCAGCACGATCCGTTCGACCCGACCGTTGCCCTCCAGGGCGACCGGCGAGCGGACGAAGCGGAGCGCGATCGTCCGCGGTTTCCCAGTCGGTACTTTGGCAGCAAAACTCGCCAGCGTCAGCAGGTTCCGCTCGGTGCTCTTGTCGTCCGCGGCTGCGAGGGCCGCCGCGCTCGCGGGGTCGAGCACCAGCTCCGCGGCTCGCACATCGATGTCGGCGGCGCCCATCTCGCCCAGCTCCTTGAGCTCGGGGTTGGTGTACGCGCCCTGTGCCGGCCCGCGTCGCCCGATCATGTAAATGGTTCGCACCCGGCTGTGCCGCAGGGCCTCAAGCGCGTGCGCTGCGATGTCGCTGCTGTGCAGCTCTACCGGCGTGCGGGCGAGAACCCGGACCACGTCGACCGCCACGTTGCCCATGCCGATGACCGCAACCGCCTCCTGCGTGAGGTCGAACTGCTGGTCGCGGTAGT
>JANOFA010001116.1:0-4016 GCA_031413355.1 Gemmatimonadota bacterium
CGCCGCGTCGCCACGCCCGGTTTCCGCCAGCAGATCGCCGAGGCGCTGGCGGATGGCGTGCAGAATTACGCCGCGACCCTCGCCGCCCTGCGCCGCGACTGAACGCCGGGGCCGCATACAAGTAGGGGCCGCATGTGGGGGCCGCATATATGCGGCCCCTACACGCGGCCCCCACGTATGTTCTGCCCCAACGTCGGTCCCGCGTATTACCCCTCCACAGCCACCGCCGACATCGGCTGCCAGTCTTCCGAGCCGGTGCGAGCCACCAGCACCTCCGCATCGAGTTCTCCGCGCAGGATCAGTTCCCGGACTGTGGGAAGCGGCACCGGGCCACGTGGTACCCCGCCCTTTGGCAGATAGAAATAGGTCACTGCGGCCTGGGTATTCTGCTCGGCGATCTTCGCGGCGATCATCTTCCCGGCCTGGCCTGCACCGGAGGCGATCAGCTTGCCGGCCTGTCCCGCCGTCCCGGCCAGGGCTTTGGTGGCGCCGGCCAGATGCCCGCCCGCCCCGGCCAGCAGCTGCTTGAGCCGCTCACCGTCGTCGGTCTGGAACGCCTTGAGTGCCGTCGCGTCCACATTGCCTGACACATCGAATTCGAGGTACGGCGCTTTGGAAAAGCCGAGAAATGGCGCAATCAGCACCGTGGGAAAGCCGAGGTAGGCGTTGTTGTAGTGCTTGACGGTGCCGTTGTAGATCTCGCGGGTTCGCTGAATGTCGAGCTCGCAGTGCTGGATGCTGTCGGTCAGCCGGTGGTACTGCTCATTGGCCTTCAGGTTGGGGAAGCGTTCCGCCGCCCCCTGCAGGCTGGCCAGCAGCGAGCCGGACTGCTGGTAGGCGGCAGCCAGCGCCATCGCCGAATTATCCTGCGACACCTTGAGGTGGGTGAACTGCTCGCTCTCCTGATAGCTCTTCACGATGTCCACCAGCTGGTTGAGGAGGTTGAGCTTCTTGCTCACGGATACCTGCACGTTGGAGGTCGCCTCACGCACCTCCTGGGCCTGCCGCTGCAGCTTGTTGTAGGTCCACGCCGCGAAGATGAGGAGGGGTATCCCGATCCACAGCAGGAGCGAAAAGATGCCGGTGATGAAATTCCACATGATGTACTCCCGGTAGACTGGAGGAAGTCAGGGTGCTGCAGCCGTCGAGCGGCATTCGCTCAGGGCAGGCCGATATCAAAGGTGATGTTCGACAGGTCGAGCGTCCCGGTGGCCGCGGATCCGGCCATTGGCTGCAGTGTGGTCGACAGGGTACCCTGGATGCGCGTCGCGGTGAGGCTCGTGACGGTGAGTGTGCCGGTGTTGCCCAGCCCCCCGCCCCAGCAGCAATTCAGCGGACCAGTCGGGTTGTTGCCCGGCCCTTGCATGATCACGACCGGATCACTCGCCTGGTTGCCCAGATCGTAGCTGCCGACACCGGTGAACTGGGTCTTGCCGATGGACAGCGAGTACTGGGTGTTGCTCGCGGCGATGACCAGTGTGGTCCCGAGCAGGGTGATCACCACATTACCTGCCTTCCACTGAGTGCCGCCCACCGTGCCGTTGAGCGTGTTGCCGTACTGATCAGGGAGCGGCCAGGTATTGCCATTCTGCGCCAGAAGCAGGTCGAAGTTGCCCTGGGTGACTGCCCGGGTTCCCGTGGCGGCGCCGAAACTTGGATCGGCAGTGAACGCAAAGGTCCCCGCAATCCGCGTCGGGGTGAGAGTGGTGAGGGTGATTGTCCCGGCGCTGCCGGAGATTGGCGTGCTCCAGAATTTGCCCGTGATATCGGAGACCTGGGCCGTCCCCCCGACGTTCAACGGCCCCATTCCGAGGTCGTAGCTGCCAGCCACATCGATGTTGTAGAGCGAGATGATGATGGTGGTGCCGTTCTGACCGCCTTGAATGGCGATCACTCCGAAGGTGCCGACCTGGGCCTTCTGGGCGGTGAGGGCGCTCGCCCAGCTCACACCGTCGATCAGCGCCGTCATCCCGCTCGACCCGCCGCCGCCTCCCCCGCCCCCACCGCCCCCGCCGCCGCCCCCGGCGTTTGGAGTAGTCGCTCCGCCACAGCCGAGGATCACCGCCAAGCCGGCCACCGCAGTCCCGGCCGTTCTGTGCCAACGCATGAGTAGGGCTCCTGAGAGGGGGTTCCCTCAGCAATGCGTCGCCGGGCGCCGGAAACCGTCATCGGCGGTTGGGCGGTTGGGGGGTTGGGCGGTTGGGCGGTTCGCCTGCCGCCTACCGCCTGCCGCCTACCACCTACCACCTGCTCCCTACCGCCCGCCTGCCCGGCGGATACCTTGGGGACAATGGAGACCCCCATGTCCTCACCAGCAACGGGTAGCGACCAGGACGCCGTCGACCGGCTTTTTTCCGCCGCCTACGAGGAACTCAAGCGGCTTGCCCGGGTGGTGCAACGCGGGGAACAGAGTGTCACGCTCACACCGACCGCCCTGGTGAACGAGGCCTGGCTCAAGCTCTCCGCCAGCCCGGCGCTGGGCCGACTGTCACGGCTCGAGTTCAAGCGCGTCGCCGCGCGGGCGATGCGCCAGGTGCTCATCGAGGCGGCACGCCGCCGGACCACGGACAAGCGGGGCGGGGGTCTGACGGCGGTGACACTTGACGAATCCTTCAGCCAGGCGGCTGTCTCCGCCGACGACCTGCTCCAGCTGCACGATGCCCTCGACGCGCTGGCCCTGCTGAATCCGCGCCAGGCGGCGATGGTCGAGGGCCGGTTCTTCGGCGGACTCGAGATTCCGGAGATCGCCGAACTGCTCGGCATCTCCGAAGCCACGGTGCTGCGCGACTGGCGGGCGGCGCGCGCCTGGCTGGCCCACGAACTCCACCCGACTTCCTAGGACTGCAGTGAATCGGGCGCGCTGGGAGCGGGTGCAGGCGCTCTTCCACGGAGCGCTCGATCGGCCAGCCGCCGACCGGCGCCGGTTCGTCGAGCAGGAAGCCGGCCCCGACCCGGAACTCATTGCCGATGTGCTCGGCATGCTGGCCCAGGACGAGGGCCAGACGTCGGTCCTCGATCGCGGGCTCGGTGCCGCCGCGCAGGCGGTCGTCGGCCGGCTGGACGAGGCGATGCTCGGCCGCCAGCTCTTCGGTCCCTACCGCCTGCTCCGAATCCTCGGCGAAGGTGGGATGGGTGTGGTCTATCTCGCCGACCGCGCCGACCTCGGTACCCAGGCCGCGATCAAGATCCTTCCCGACGCCTGGCTCTCGCCCGCCCGGCGTGAACGGTTCCTCGCCGAACAGCGCACCTTGGCCCAGCTCAACGATGCCGGCATCGCGCTGCTCTACGATGCCGACACCCTGCCCGACGGCACCCCGTGGTTCGCCATGGAATACGTCGACGGACTGCCGCTCACCGAATGGTGCCGGGCGCACCAGAGTTCCGTGCCCGACCGGCTCCGGCTCTTCCGCCTGGTCTGTGAGGCGGTCCGTCACGCCCATCAGCATGCGGTGATCCACCGCGACCTCAAGCCGTCCAACATCCTGGTCCGTCCCGACGGTGTCGTGAAGCTGCTCGACTTCGGCATCGCCAAGCAACTCGAAGCGATGGATCTCCCCGCCGACCAGACTCGCACCGGCCTCCGCGCGCTCACCCCGGCCTATGCAGCTCCCGAACAGTTGCGCGGGGGGCGGATCGGAGTCCACAGCGATGTCTACTCGTTAGGTGTCGTGCTGTACGAGCTGCTCACCCGGCGGTTGCCCTACGATCTGGTCGGGTGCACTCCGGAGGAGGCCGCGGCGGTGATTACCGGCCAGGAACCGGTGCGGCCGTCCGTCGCCTCGCGCCAGACGGCGGCGCAAGCGGGAGAGTTATGGTCGTCCATGGGGGCGAGTGCCTGGGCCGATCTCGACGTGCTCTGCCTCACCGCGATGCGCCAGGACCCCGCGCGGCGGTATCAGACCGTGGATGCGCTGATCCGCGAGGTGGATCGCTACCTCGCCGGCCAGCCGCTCGAGGCGCGACCCGACACGGTGGGGTATCGGCTGGGGAAGTTCGTGCGGCGGAACCGCGCCGCG
>JANOFA010001117.1:0-1686 GCA_031413355.1 Gemmatimonadota bacterium
ATCCCGCTGGACAAGGTGTCAACCTCGATGACCATTAACGCCACGGCAGCCATGCTGCTGGCGATGTACGTGGTGGTCGGGGAGGAGCAGGGGGTGCCGCGGCAGCAGCTGCAGGGGACGGTGCAGAATGACGTGCTCAAGGAGTACATCGCGCGGGGGACCTACATCTATCCCGCGGAGCCATCCCTCCGCTTGATCACCGACATCTTTCGCTTCGTTGCGGACGAGCGGATGAGTTTCAATCCGATCTCGATCAGCGGCTACCACATGCGGGAGGCGGGGGCGACAGCAGTACAGGAGGTCGCGTTCACCCTGGCCAACGCCATTGAATACGTCGGCCGAGCCGTAGCGGCCGGGCTCGAGGTCAATTGTTTCGGGCCGCGGCTTTCGTTCTTCTTCGCGGCGCACAACGATCTCTTCGAGGAGGTCGCCAAGTTTCGCGCCGCCCGCCGCCTCTGGGCCCGGATCGCGCGTCAGCGCTTCCAGGCCGACGATCAGACCTGCCGGCTCCGGTTTCACACTCAGACCGGCGGGGTCACGCTGCAGGCACAGCAGCCGCTCACCAATGTCGTCCGGGTGACGGTGCAGGCCCTGGCCGCCACACTGGGTGGCACGCAGTCACTGCACACCAACGGCTATGACGAGGCACTGGCCCTGCCGACCGCGGCGTCGGCCACGCTCGCGCTCCGCACCCAGCAGGTCCTGGCTCATGAGAGCGGGCTGGCGACCGTCGTTGATCCGTTCGCCGGCAGTTACGTCATCGAGGCGCTGACTGACAAGATCGAGCAGGAGGCGCAGGCGCTGATCGAGGAGGTGGACCGGCTTGGCGGATCAGCCGCCGCGATCCAGCAGGGCTGGTTCCAGGAAGCGATTGGCCGGAGTGCGTGGGAGGCACAGCAGCGACAGGAATCGGGTGTGCAGGTGGTGGTGGGGCTGAACCGATTCGCCGATGGCTCCGCCATTCCCGTCATCCCCCGGCCTGACTTCTCCTCCCTTGCCGCACACCAGACGGCTCGCCTGGCGGAAGTGAAATCCCGGCGGGACGCCGCGTCGGTAGAGCGGGAGCTTCGCGCGCTGGAGAGCGCGGCACGCGGCGCCCTGCCGCTCATGCCGCCGATGATCGAGGCGGTGCGGGCCCGCGCCACGTTGGGGGAGATGAGCGATACGCTGCGTGCGGCGTGGGGAGTGTATCGCCCCGGCGGCTGATCCCGCGATTCCTGAGGAACCTCCCCATCCCGGCGGTGTGGCACCAGCACCGCACTGGAAAATGGGCAAGTAACAACCCTGCTACTTGCCTGCGGTACGGCCGGGATCACATCTTGGGAACGGTTGACCGCGCAAGCCCTTGGGGATATTCGCCTTCGGAGCGATCGAATGCCTCTGCTGCTGATGGCGGCTGTTCAAGTCCTGCTGCAGGCCCAGGCGCCGCAGGCCACGATCCGCGGTACCGTGGTGGACGAGGAGTCGGGGGCGCCGATTGTGGGCGCGCTCGTAGCGCTATCTCACCTGAACCGCACCGTCGTCACCGATCCCCGCGGCCAGTATCTCCTCCACCAGGTACCGAACGGACCCCAGCGACTCACGGTCCGGTTCATCGGTCACGCGCCCCGCCAGATGGATGCGCTGGTCCCCTCCGCGGGGGAGTTGGAGATCAACGTCTCGTTGCGACCGGTTCCGCTCCCCCTC
>JANOFA010001118.1:0-1110 GCA_031413355.1 Gemmatimonadota bacterium
TCCTTCACCCCCGTGGGCAACTCCAGGTCGAGCATGCCCCGGATGCGGGCGGGCCCATCGCTGGTGAACGTGACGCTGACCGTCTCGCCATCGCCCGCCGCCTTCGGCGGCGGATGGCCCGCCCGCACCGACTGCAGTGCACCGCTCGGGCACCGGGCGACGAGCGCCTGCACTTCGTCGGCCGACGCCGCAGCCGGATGAACCCAGTCCGCGCGGGTGACATCGAACACCCCCGGCAGCCCGCGGATGCAGACCGCCGAGTGGATGCAGATGTTGGGGTCGAACGTGACCGCCAATTCCGGCGTGTGATATACCTGCAGCTTCTTGCTCATCGTGGCTCCGTCATCTAAATGACACCGTACGAGCTGGCGGGCTCGGCGCTACCCCCGGCAGGAAGATGCGCCGTTACCCCTGGTGCACCGATGGCCGCGCCCCGACTGGTACATCCGATACCTGGTCGGCGCCATGCGCCAGGACGTCACCGCACCATGACCGAATGGTCCAGTGGTGAAACGATTGGCAGGTCAGGGGACAATCTGCATGTCCACCCGGTCCAGATCAGGGCCCCAGCCGTGTTGAACCGTTGCCGTCGCCTGCGCCCCGAATCTTGCGAAGAAGGGCGCCGACTTGTGACTGGCGGCCATATGGAGAAGCCGAGCGCCCGTGGCGCGACAGACGTCCAACGCGCGCGCCATCATCGCCGAGCCGATCCCCCGGCCTTGGACATCAGGGGCGATCAGAATCCAGCGAAGCACGAGTTCATCAGGAGCGTGGGTCCGAAGCCCGTACGCTCCGACCATGCAGGCACCATCGAGGCAGATCTCATAGCCGTCTGGCGTGGCTTCAAGAAACTGGACGTAGCCGGCGCGTTCGCCGGGGTCGAAGAACGCCGGGCAATTGGCGTCGAACAGGGACAGGCAAGCCGGCTGGTCACCGGCCTTGTATGGGCGAAATGAAATGGGGGGGCTCACCAGTGCTCTCTGGCGAAAGCGAGGTCGGCCGGCCTGCCCCGCCCAGACAGGTCACTGAAATCCCTCACGGCGCCGCCAGCGTCGAGTCGGTCCACACCGGCTTCCCCTCCAGAAGCGTCAGGACCACCCGCGCTGTGTG
>JANOFA010001119.1:0-7274 GCA_031413355.1 Gemmatimonadota bacterium
ACCGCTCCGGATGCCCGGGCGATGGCGGCAAGCGCGCTCAGCGCCGAGAGCGCAGGCTCGGGAAAGGAATCGGACGCGGCCTTCTGGAATGCGCGGAGGAGCGCCACCTGATCAGTCAAGTCCGCGGCGCGGGACAGTCCATCCGCGGCCACACTGCGGACCGCGGCGTCCGCATGGCCGAGCAGCTGGCGCGATGCCGCCAGGAGCGCCGGGTCCGGTCCGGTCACTACCTCCCCCCAGCTCTGCAGCGCCGAAGCGATGACCCGCGGATCACGATCGACCATGAACGGAGCGAGCCTGGTCGGGGCTTGATGGGCCCACCCGGCTGCCGCGGCAGCCCGCTCCCGCCAGTCAGCGCCTGTCGCCCAGCGCTCACCCCAGGACGCAAACGCCGCGCTGTCCACCTGCGCAAGGCCAAGCAGCGCCTCCCGGCGCCGGGCGAAACTGCCCTTCGCGCCGCTCAGGACGCGTACCAGCGCCGTGGAGGCATCAGACCCACCAAGTTTGCCGAGGGTCTGCGCCGCCTCGACCTGCACATTCGGGACGGCATCCTCGAGCAAGGGGACGATGCGTCCGGCGAGGCGGGCCTCCCGGAAGGTGCCCAACGACCGGAGCGCCTGGACCCGCACCGTCGGGTACTGGTCGCTCGTCAACCGGACGAGCCCATCCGCCACTGCGGCGACGACCAGTCCCGAAGAATCGACATAGGACCGAGTGAGCGCCCGGGCCGCCGCCGCACGCACCGCGGGTGCGGTACGGTCCGACAGCGCATCCAGCAGTCGGGCGGCCGCCGCCTTGCTCCGCAGCCGGCCCAGCGAATACACTGCGGCGAATCGGGCATCCTCTCTCGGGTCCTGCACCATGCCGAGCAGCGCGGCGGTCGGGGCGAGCGGGCCGAGCCGCCAGGATTCGAGGGCTGCGCGGTCCGCGAGGTAGGGCTGATCCTCCCGACCGCGCCACTCGGATCCCTCGATCACGCCGCGCAGCACCGCTGACGCTTCGGCCCCACCGAAACGGGCGAGGGCGGTGAGCAGCTCGAGGGCGGCCGGGGTGGAGAGCGGAGCCACATCGCGCGCCCGACGGACCAGTGCCGTTGCCGCCCCACTGTCACCCAGCAGCCCCAGGGCGAAGATGGCGGACTCCTGGACCGTGGAATCGGGATCGAGCAGCAGGGGCACGAGCAGGGGCACCCCACGCGAGTCACGAATGCGCCCCACAGCCATCGCCGCCGTGCGGCGCACAGCGCTGTCGGGATCAAGCAGGGCACGCTGCAGGATGACCGCATCGAAATCGCGGGCGTCTTCGACGGCGAGCACCGAGGCCAGCACCTCGACATTGCCCTCGCTCTGGGCCTGCAGGAGCGAGGTCGCACCGAGTGCGAGCCCAAGCCCCAGCCCCAGCCAGGCTGCGGACCGGCTCACGACGCACCTCGCGCCACGACGGGACGGAGCGCCTCGAGAACAGTGGGAGGGATCCGGGTCAGGCGATGCTGGTGATCGAGGCAAATCAACGTGGTCTCCGCGTCGGCCAGGCGGGTGCCCTGTTCGGCGTGCTCAATGTCATAGACAAAGTCCACTCGTCGCGAGGCAACCTCACGCACCCGGCAGCGGATGCGAATCAGATCGTCGTAGCGTGCGGGCTGGCGGTACCGGAGCCGCAAGTCGGTCACGACCAGCCGGATGCCGGTCGCCTCCAGCTCCCGATAGTTGAAGCCCACCTGGCGCAGATGTTCGGTCAGGGCAATGTCCAGCCAGACAACGTGCCGCGCATGATACACGACGCCCATCTGGTCGGTCTCGGAATAGTTGACGCGTACAGTGGTGACGGATTCGGTCAGGGGCTGGTGCACAGGGAACTCGGAGAGGACGGGTGACGGGGCGGGCTCCGGCGGATCGGCACTGCGACTTGGAAGGTGACCCCGATCCCTGCCGCCGGCAACCGCTCTTCCGTCAATCCACCGGGGGGACGTATCTTCGCCCCGTGAACTGCCAGCGCCTGATCATCGTCGGTGATGCCCACCTGGGCCGCGGCACCCGGGAGGCGGCCGCCGCCTTCGTTGCATTCCTCGATACCGTCCCCAGCCTCGGCGATGGCCTCCTGATCACCGGGGACCTGCTCGAGTTCTGGTTCGCGTACAGTCGCGTCGTACCCCGACGCGGCCTGGCGGTGGTGGCCGCGCTGGCCCACCTGCGGCGCCGAGTGCCGGTCCTCGTGGCCGGAGGCAACCATGATCGCTGGGGCGGCACCTTCTGGCAGGATGAGCTGGACATCGAGTTCGCACCCGCCGAGGGGCGCTTCACGATCGGCGACCGGCGGGGCCTCGTGGTCCACGGGGACGGCCTGGTCGAAGGACACTGGTCCGGCAGCCTGCTCCACCGAATCACCCGTCATCCCGCGACGATCGCGCTCTTCGGCAGTCTCCATCCCGACGTGGGGATCTGGCTGGTTGACCGACTCAGCGGCGTACTTGGGGACCGCGAGCGGACCGAGGCGGAGCTCGCCGTGGGCGCGGCACGCCAGCTTGCCTGGGCGCGCGCCCGCATGAGCCGGGAGCCGGACCTGACGCTGCTCGCGATGGGTCACACCCACCGGGCGGCGCTGGAGGAGGTATCGCCCGGACGGTTCTACCTGAATCCCGGCGCCTGGTTCGATGGCTATCGCTATGCGACCGTCGGTGGAGGCAGCGCCTCCCTCGCCCAGTTCCGCGCCTGACCATGTCGCCCGATGACCTGATCGTCCGTGAGCTGACCGCCGCCGTCGCCGGCCGCTACACCATCGAGCGTGAACTCGGGCGTGGGGGGATGGGCGCCGTCTTCCTGGCGCGGGACCTGAAGCTGGACCGGCTCGTCGCGATCAAGGTGCTGCCGCCGGAACTTGCGGTGCGGCCCGAATTGCGGGCGCGCTTTCTCCAGGAGACCCGGACGGCCGCCTCCTTCTCGCACCCCAACATCGTGCCGGTGCACGGCGTGGAGGAGTCGGCAGCGCTCCTCTACTTCGTGATGGGGTATGTGGAAGGGGAGACCCTCACCCAGCGGGTACGGCGCCAGGGACCACTGGAGGCCGCGGTCGCCGTCCGGCTCCTACGTGAGGTGGCGTGGGCGCTGAGCTATGCGCACGGCCGGGGTGTCGTCCATCGGGATATCAAGCCGGACAACATCCTCCTGGAACGCGGGAGCGGTCGTGCCCTCGTCATGGACTTCGGCATCTCCCGCTCCGCGGCTGCCTCCGGACTCACCCAGGTGGGAGAGAGCCTCGGCACGCCGCACTACATGAGTCCGGAGCAGGCGGCGGGTGACACGGTGGATGGCCGGAGCGATCTCTATTCTCTCGGTGTCACTGCGTACTATGCGGTGACCGGCACCCTGCCCTTCGATGCCCCGAGCGCCCGGGCGATCATGGCTATGCACCTCAGCCAGCCCGCCCCGCCGGTGGTCAATCGCCGCCCGGATCTCCCCGGCGCGCTGACTGCGTCGATCGATCGCTGCCTGGCCAAGGCCCCGGCGGATCGATTCCCCACCGGAGAGGCGCTGGGTGAGGCGCTTGAGGCGGTGCAGGTACACCGCGCCGAGGTCCCTCCCCGCCATCCGGCTGTGGGTGTCCCGGGCGGACCAATTCTTCCGCAACGGCCTCATCCTCGCCTTTGTCAGTTTCCAGATCCTCTCCCGCTCCCAGATGTCCCAGCTCGACAAGATGGTCTTCGCGGCGATGTTCACGGCCGCGATCTTCGCCCTGTGGACCCAGATCCCCCTCGGCCTGCGTGAGCTGGCGCGGCTTGGCATGACGTTCTCCGATCTCCGAACCGCGCTCGACCTGCTGGATGCGGAGCGAGCCGCTACCCTGGCGGCGCGACGGGCCGATCCGGGATATTCAACCCGCCGCCGACGGCTGTGGCTCGAGCTTGGCGCTGGATTCCTGGTGGGCACCGGCCTCCTGATCTTTGCCTTGAAGCAGCGCACTCCGGTCTCCAGTGGCGGTTACAGTATCGGTCTGCCCGGAATAGTCGCGGTCTTTTTCGCCGTGACCACGCTGATGGCCACACTTGTCATGATGATCGCGACAGTGGCCGGCGGGGGCAGAATGGACCAGCGGCTTCATCGACTGTGGCGAGGAGCCATCGGCGCCCGCTTGTTCCGGTTCGGGGCCTGGCGCCTCCCGGGGGGCGCGCCATCTGGGGGGCAGCGCACGGCGGCCACGGCGGGCGCCCGTATGCTGGTGGAATCCCTGCCGCCCGAACATCGCCGCGCCGCCGCGTCGCTCCGCGGGAACCTGCAGCGTATCGCAGACCGCATCGAGGCACTCACGCGCCGCGAGCGAGACCTCGCCGCCTCGGCCGCGGAGATCCGGACCCCCGGTGGCAGCGTGGACGAGACCGGCAGGCAGGCCGCGTTGCAGCGGGACCTCGACACCGCCGGGCGGGCGGGCGGCAGCCGAAGAGCGCTCCCGCCTTTTGCAGGCGGTGGAATCGGCGCGGCTCGGCCTCATCCGGGTCCGCAGCGGCCTCGGTGAGATGAACGAGGTGTTGACCGAGCTCTCGGCCGCCACCGCGATCCTGCCGGAGAAACCTTGATGAGCGAGCCCCCGGTCCTCGCCGCAGCCCGCGAGCTGATCCGCGCGGGAGCGTACCACACCGCGGTGGATCAACTCATGGCGGGCATCGCCGAACTTCCCGTGGAATTCCACCGCAAGGCGTACAGCCACGCCGGCGTTGCCTTCTACTCCAACCAGGAGTGGGCCGAGGCGATGAGCATGTTCACCGTCGCGGCGAAGGGGAGCGAGGTGCCGGAGGACTGGTTCAATGTCGCGATGGCGCAGATACGAATGGGGCATCCGGCGGGTGGTCTGGGAACCTGGGAAAAGGTGTTCGCCCTCAGTTATGCGCACCAGGACGCCCCCGAGACTAGCACTTTCTCTCGGAAGAAGCTGCTCTTTGCCCGAGCGCTGCTCGACGCCGGCACCGACGCGAGCGTCGGTCATCCGGTGGGCCTGGACCTGCTGGAGAATCAGTTGTTGGGGTTCTATACCAACCACCACACCACCGATCCGCACACCTGGGGCATCCGTGGCGTGCCGCAGTTCGACGAGGTGATGGACACGATCCGGGACTACTACCGCCTGATGGGGAGGTCGCTGCAGGAGTGGACGGCGCTTTGCGACCGGGTGGCCGCTGCGGTGGACGACGAAGGCAGGGAGTACTGCGCGAGCGTACGGGGGAGTCTTGGGGCGTAGGCGGTTGGGCGGTTGGGCGGTTGGGCGGTTGGGCGGTTGGGCGGTTGGGCGGTTGGGCGGTTGGGCGAAGGTACCTCACCTGAATGCCTGTAGCTAACGGCCAACGGCCGCAGTTCTCATCCCAGCGCCACGACCTCCACCCCGCTCAGCCGCTCCCCGATGAACCGGGCTCCCACCTGCTGAAACCGGGGAGCATCATCGCTCACGACAAATCGATGCGTGACCGGCCCCCCCGCTGGCGCGGCGAGCTGCTGCGCGGTCAGCGTCGCGGCCACGGCGGACGCGGTCTCGTCGGCGGAATCAATCAGCCGGACCCCGTCGCCCATGACCTGGCCCAGCAGCGGCTTGAGGAGCGGGTAGTGGGTACAGCCCAGGACCAGGACATCGACCCGCTGCGCGATGAGCGGGCGGAGATATTCCCCCGCCACCAGTGCCGTGGCCGGATGCTCGAACCAGCCCTCCTCCACCAGCGGCACGAACAGGGGACAGGCGGCCTGCTCCACCCGGAGTGCCGGGGCGATGGCGTGAATCGCCCGCGGGTAGGCATTGCTCGCGATCGTGCCCGCCGTGCCGATCACGCCGACCGGGCCGCCCCGCGTCGCCGCGACCGCCGCACCAGCGCCGGGCTCGATCACGCCGATGACCGGCACGGGGGACTGTTCCCGCAGCGCGGCGAGGGCATGTGCCGTACTGGTGTTGCAGGCCACGACGACGAGCTTGACCCCCTGCCCCAGCAGCCAGTGCAGGATTTCAAGACTGTAGCGACGCACGGTGTCCGGGCTCTTGGGCCCATACGGAACGCGCGCCGTGTCGCCGAAGTAGATCGTCGACTCTCCCGGCAGCCGCTCGTAGATCGCCCGCGCGACGGTGAGCCCACCGAGGCCGGAATCGAAGATACCGATCGGGGACGGATTCACCGGAATCGCACCGGCAGTCGCACCGACGCACCGAACCCGCCCCCTGGGAGCGGCATGGCCGACACCTCCAGATCCTCGGGAAAATCCCAGAGGTGCGCGGCGACGTAGGCCTCTATGCCCGCAAAAAGATGATTGAACGCAAGCAGCACCAGCCAGTCCTGCTTCTCCTGCTCCTTTCCGGCGATGCTACTCGAGTTGGTGCGCCGAAGGTAATTGAGCTCGTGACTGGCCTTGATGCTCATGCCGAGCGTCACCCCCTCCCACGTGAGAAAGAGCGCACCGGTCAGCTTGCGGTTGAGTTTGGCCTGTCCCCAGCCGGGGATGAGCAGCGACCGCCAGAACCCGCCCATCGGACTGACGGGGGGTCGTGACACCGCGGCGGCCGCGGCAGAATCGAAGACCACGTTATCGGGAATGAACGCTGAATCGGGCTCGGCCCAGAGCGAGTCGTCCACGACAGTGGCGGTCGAGTCCTGGGCCGGTACCGGCTGCGCTCCCGACAGCAGCAGCGCGCCGAGCAGGAGGGCCCGCCTCACCGGACGATCTCGCGCACGGCGGCAGCGAACCGTTCGACATCCGCTTCGGTTGTATCCCAGGCAGTCATCCAGCGCACCTCGGCGACAGTCGGATCCCACACATAGAAGAAAGCCCGCTCCTGCAGCGCGGGAATATGTTCGGCTGGCACCGTGGCGAACACCCCATTCGCCTCGACGCGCTGGGTGATCGTGACGCCGGGAATCCGTTCCACCCGCTCAGCCAGGAGGCGCGCCATCCGATTGGCATGCTCCGCGTTGCGGCGCCAGAGATCCCCCTCAAGCAGGGCCAGGAACTGGGCCGACAGAAAGCGCATCTTGGAGCCGAGCTGCATCCCCTGCTTCCGGATAAAGGGGAAGTCGGCTGGGTCGCAGCCGTTGAGGAAGAGAATCGCCTCGGCCCCCATCGCCCCGTTATTGGTGCCGCCGAACGAGACCAGGTCGACGCCAGCGGCGGGGGTGAATTTACGGAACGGCACGCCCAGCGACGCAGCCGCGTTGGCCAGCCGTGCGCCGTCGACGTGCAGCAGCAGTCCATGCCCGTGGGCCCAGGTGGCCAGCGCCTCGATCTCCTCGACGGTGTACACGGTGCCCAGCT
>JANOFA010001120.1:0-3101 GCA_031413355.1 Gemmatimonadota bacterium
CGGCGGGGGTGAGGACGTGTCGCACGAGTGCGCTGTCCAGCAGCTGTCGCCCGTCCAGTACGCCGCCATTCAGCCAGAGTCTGGCATAGCGTGCGACCGCCGTGCCGCTGGCAAAGAGTCCGGCATGGCCGGCCACGCCACCCCAGCGAACGGCGTTCTGATCATTGACCTGACAGCACAGCGGCGTCCCGCGATACTGGCCGGTGGGCGCGGTGTGATCCGCCAGTGCCCTCGGCGGACGGTAGCGCATCGGGGCGAGGCCGGCGGGGTCGAGGATGGTGCGCTGCACGTTGTCTTCCAGTGACTGGCCGGTCACGGCCTCGACGACCTGACCCAGCAGGAGGAAGTTGAGGTCGCTGTACACCACGACGCTGCCGGGCGGATGCCGCGGCACCTGGCGGTAGAGGAGGGCGATGGCGCTGTCGCGGGTTGCCGTCAACTTGAAGAACGGCAGGTAGCTCACCAGTCCGCTGCTATGGTCGAGCAGCATGCGCAGGGTGATGCGCTCACGCCCGCCGCCGGTGTACCGGGGGAGGTACCTCGCCACCGGTGCGTCGAGTTGCAATCGACCGGTCGTCAGCAGCTGCAGGACCGCCGGCATGGTGCCGACCACCTTGGTCAGCGAGGCCAGGTCCCAGAGGGTGGAGTCGGGGGAGGGCACCGGCGAGCTGGCCCGCCAGGTGAGGTGTCCGAAGGGCTGGGCGTGAATCACCCCGTCATGCCGACCGATGAGCAGGACGGCGCCTGGGTAGATCCCGCGGGTCACGCCGGAGCGTACAATGGAATCGGCGGTGGCGAAGCGCTGTGCCAGCGCCGGCCGCGCGAGGGTGGCGAGCATGCCGATCAGCACCGCGAACCGGCGGGGGATCACGGCGTCGCACCAGGTCGATGTGCCCCCACCCAGCCGGCCGGCAGCTGATAGAGCAGGCGGAGCGAGAAACGATCCCGTTCCGTCGGCGCGAGTGCGGTGGCGATCGGAAACATCACGTCGCTGGAGAGTGCCGAGTGCGGCAGTCCAAGGACATGCCCCAGCTCGTGCAGCGCGACGGCGCGGCGCGCCTCAAGCGTCAGGGGGCGGCCGGTGGTCGGCGAACGGATGGCGAGGGTGACATCGGCGCGCTTGATGCGTCCGGTGCGATCCCAGGTCACGTCGGTGACGCCAGCCCGGTCGCCCTCGAGCTGGTCGGTCCAGCGCACCCGCAGCACGGCGGCGGCGGTGTCGGCCAGCTCCACGAACCGGAGCCCGATGACCGCCGGACTCCAGGCATCGAGGGCCCAGCGCACGTCGTGCACCATGTCGGGGACGAATCCCTGGCTCCCGCCGGGCGTGATCGCGACGCCGAGCATGCCGGTGTCCGTCGGCCAGCGGCGGATGGTGGAGTCGGTGCCACTGAGGAGTGAGTCGAGGTAGTGCCGGTCAGGCTCGGTGCTGAGCCGGACGCGCGCGGTGAGGCGGCTGACGGAATCGAGCGGAGGAATCAGCGCGCCGCCGAGGTCGAGTGGTGGCCGGGTGCGGTGGTCGCCCCGGGCGGCAAGTGTGAGCCCGGAATCCGCAGGCCCGGCAGCGGCAGGGCCGCGGGAAGCGGGACGCCAGACCAGTCGCAACTGTGCGACAGCGATGAAGCTCACCAGAAGCAGCAGGGTGACGACCAGGATGCGACGCAGCATAGTATGGCCGGAATATCGGTGCCTGACGCCGGCACGCGCCACCGCTGGCGTGGCCGGACCCGGCCACCTAGACTTTCCGCCCGGCATACCGCAGTCCAATACCCCGGAGATCCCTGGCCCGTGGCTTCCCGTTTATCGATGGCGCTGATCCGCTGGCGGTGGGGCATCATCCTGTTCTGGGCGGTGCTGGGTTACCTCGCGGCGCAGAAATCGCCCGAGGTGGTCCAGGCGCTCAACGTCCGCGGGGGCAGCCGCCAGCCGACCGAAGCCGGCCAGGTCGACAACCTGCTGCGCGAACGATTCAGCAAGCCGCTGAGTGATTTTTTCGCGATTACGGTGGAATCGCCGGGGCTGGTGGACAGCGCGCCGACGCGCACCCTGCTGGACACGCTCATTACCCGACTGGAGCAACAGCGGTACGTCTCGGGCGTCGCCAGTTTCCGCTCCACCGGTGATTCCACGTTCATCAGCCGGGACGGGTATCGCACTTTTCTGATTGTCGCCATCGACACATCATCCGCGGACAGCACCTCGAAACTGGTGGAGCCGGTGCGCGCCGTAGTGCGCGGGGCCATGCTGGCGACGGGGCTCGACAGCGTCAGCCACAAGGTGCGGGTCACCGGCCGTTCTGCGCTCGACCTCGACGTGCGCAACGTGGTCGCCAGCGACAGCCGGCGGGGGGAGCTGCGCCTGCTGCCGCTCACCGCCGGTATCCTGCTGCTTGCGTTCGGTGCGCTGGTCGCCGCCCTGCTGCCGCTCATTGTCGGATTCCTCGCGATCACCGTGACGCTGGCGGTGATCGTCATCCTCAGCAAGTACACCCCGATGTCGGTCTTCGTGCTCAACATGACCACGATGCTCGGCCTGGGTGTCGGCATCGATTATTCGCTGCTGATCGTCACCCGGTTCCGGGAGGAGCTGAACCGCGGGTTGCGGCGGCAGGAGGCGGCCGCGCGCGCGCTGAGCACCGCCGGCGTGGCGGTGCTGACATCGGGGATGACGGTGGTGGTGGGCTTCGCGGCGCTCCTGCTCACGCCGTTGATCGAGACCCAGAGCGTGGGGATCGGTGGGCTGGTGGTGGTGGCGGTGGCCGTCGCCCTTTCCACCACGCTGCTGCCGGCGCTGCTGGCGGTGCTGGGGCGCCAGATCGATCGTCCCCGGTGGCTGGCGCGGCGGCTGACGTGGTATCACGCGCCGACCGCGTGGGAACGCTGGGCCCGCAGTCTGTCGCGCAACCCGATCCGTGCCCTGGTCATCGGTGGGGCGGTCATCGCGCTGCTCACCGCACCGGTCTTCTGGATCAAGGTGGGGCTGCCGTCGCGCAACTGGTGGCCGACGGCCACGGAAGCGGGGCAGGGGGTCCTCACGCTCGAGTCGATGGGCGTGTCGAACATCATCCTGCCGGTGCGGGTGACGGTCGAGGTGCCAGCGGG
>JANOFA010001121.1:0-5771 GCA_031413355.1 Gemmatimonadota bacterium
AGCGGCGACTTGAAGTTGGGCCACAGGAAGCGCTGGTTGGGATAGGGCATCAGCCAGTAGAAGAACCACTGCCGCCCGATGTGAATGATCGGGAAGAGGCCCGCCGTCATCACCGCGAAGACCGTCATCGCCTCGGTGGCGCGGTAGACCGCCGTGCGCCACGGCGAGCGGAACAGGAAGAGAATCGCTGAAATCAGGGTGCCGGCGTGGCCGATACCGACCCAGAAGACGAAGGTGGTGATGAAGACGGACCAGAACACCGGCGGGTTGTACCCCGCAAGGCCGAGGCCGTCCTTGAGCAGCATGATGAACGTGCCAACGCCAACCAGAAAGAGCCCCACGGCGCCGGCCAGCAGCAGGAGATAGCCCTTGCCGGCTGTCCCCAGCGTGTTCACGACGTCGCGGGTGACTTCATGGTGCGTCTGGGTCGGGGTGCTAGGATCGCGCACGATCGTGGCCATCGGTCAGCCCTCCGCCCGGTGGAGGACCTTGGCGAGATAGGTCACGGCGGGGCGCACGTTGAGGTCTTCCAGCATATGGTACCCGCGCGGGCTTTGTTGGGCCTGCGACACCCGGCTCGCCGGATCCTTCATGTTGCCGAAGGTGATGGCGTTGGACGGACAGGCCTGGGCGCAGGCGGTCACGACATCGCCGTCGCGCAATTCGCGGTCCTCCAGTCTGGCGGTGTGCTGGGCCCCCCGGATGCGCTGGATGCAGAAGGTGCACTTCTCCATCACACCGCGGCCCCGCACCGTCACGTCCGGGTTGAGTCCCAGATTGAGCGGCTCAGGAAAGGCCTTCTTGTTGTATGCCGACCAGTTGAAGTACCGCACCTTGTACGGGCAGTTGTTCCCGCAGTAGCGGGTGCCGACGCAGCGGTTGTACACCTGGCCGTTCAGACCATCCGGGGTGTGGTAGGCCGCGTAGACCGGGCAGACCGGCTCGCACGGTGCGTTGTCGCAGTGCATGCAGAGCACCGGCACGACGCGGGCCTCGAGCGGTTCGCCGTCTTCCCCACCCTCCCAGTACCGCTCGATCCGCATCCAGGTCATCTCGCGACCCCTGAGGATCTCCTCCTCCCCGACCCACGCGATGTTGTTCTCGGCGTAGCAGGCGGTCACGCAGGCGGAGCAGCCGGTGCAGCGGGCGAGGTCGATGACCATGCCCCACATCGGCTGACCCTCGAGCGCGTATGCGCCGCGCTTGCGCTGCTCCAGCTGCGAGTCGCGGAAGCCCTCGATGGCCTCCACTTCCTGCTTGGTGTTGATCTCGTGCGCCTCATGTCCTTCCGCCTTGCGGGCGAGGGCCGGCGTCATTCCCGCCCTGGCCTGCGCCAGCGTCATGGCATCGGCGATTCCGCGACCGAGCTGGCGCGTGGTGCCTTCCGTTTTGGCGACCTTCTTGAACTCGCGGGTACGGGTGAGCGTGACGCGTGCCGACTGATAGGGCAGGAAACCCTGGCCGTCCTTCGCATCCAGCAGGTCGAGCGCGTTCACTCCCTGCCCCGTCGCGAAGTCGCCGAAGGCGGTGTGCCCCAGGCCGAGCGGCACGGCCAGCACCTCGGGGTGAATTCCGGGGGTGATGTACACCGGGACGGACAGGGTTCCATGCGGGGAGGTGAGCTGCACGATTTCACCCTCCCGCACATCGATGCGCCGGGCGGTATCGGGGTGCATCTCCACCCAGGAATGCCAGGTAATCTTGGTGACGGGATCGGAGAGTTCGAGCATCCACGGCCGGTTGGCGAAGCGCCCGTCGCCCATGACCGAAGGCACCGGAGCGAAATAGAAGCCATCAGGACCGGTTTCGCCGTCGAACGCGGGGGCGATGAAGGTGACGTTTGCGGCGGTGGCCGCCAGCCTGACACTCGTCACCGGCGAGTCGCCGTAGATGCCGCCGCGCTGCAGGGCGGCACGCCAGGCCTCGTCGGTCCCCACCACCTTGAGCCACTGTGCCTTGAGATGCGCCTCGTAGCTCGGCGCGGCGGCCGCGGGGAGGGCTGCGACGGCGCCGCCAACCTTCTGCGCCGCCTTGAGCAGGAGATCGCCGGTCGCCATGGTCTGGAAGACCGGCTCCATCACCGGCTGTAGCAGCCCGGTGACGCCCTTGCGGGGACGGAGATCGTCCCACCGCTCGAGGGCGTGATGCCCGGGGAGCAGGAGGTCGCACAGCTGCGAGGTTTCGTCCAGGTAGAGGGAGGTCGAAACCTTGAACGCCACCTTGGCGAACTTCGCCGCGAACCCGCCGGCCTTCGGCAGGCTGTACGCCGGGTTGGCGTCATGCACGATCGCCACGGCGAGCTGGCCCTGCTCCATGGACTGCAACAGCGGTTCAAGTGCGCCGTAGCCGTCGCCGGTATCGAGATCGGCGCCGAACTTGACCGTCCGGCCGACGTTGCCCGCGACATAGTTGAGCAGATTGACCGCGGCGCAGACCTGAACGGCCCCGCGGTGCTGGGTCGAGATGCCGCCGGCTACGGCCAGGCTTGGCTGGGCGGAGACAAATTCCCGCGCCAGGCGGCGGATGACTTCGGCCCCGACGCCGCTCGCTTCCTGGGCTCGTTCCGGGGTCCACGCGGCAAGTGCGCCGCGCAGCCCGTTCGCGTCAGCGGGATTCCCGGTGCGCTCGGCGAGGATGACGCTGGTCATGGCCAGGGCGATCGCGGCTTCGCTGCCGGGCCGCAGCGTCACCCACTCATCAGCGTTCATGCCGGTCAGGGAGAGGCGCGGGGCCAGCATGACATGCTTGGCCATCTGGCCATCATTGAAACCGTGCGACTCGGCAAAGCCGCGCTGGTGCTCGACCGGCGACACGAAATCCTGCAGGAAGTCGGTACCGAAAGAGAGGATGTAGCGGGCCGCGGCAAAATCGTAGGCCGGCACTTCGGAGGTGCCGAACACCTGCTGGTTGGCGGCGCGCACCGGCTCGAAATCGAAGGCCTGATACCGTACCACCCGGCCGCCCTGCGCCTGGGTCCAGGCACTCAACAGGTCGGAGAAGGTGCCCCGGCCCGCACCCGAGATGACACCCAGCTTGCCGCCCGCGCCCTGTAGCTTCTGACCCAGCAGCGCGATCGCTTCATCCCACGCAAGCGGCTTGAAGCTGCCATCGGCCTGGCGCGCCATGGGGCCCCTGATCCGCCCCGGGTTGTACAGCCCCTGCAGCGCCGACTGCCCGTGGGCGCAGAGCTTCCCGGCATTCACCGGATGCGCTGGATTCCCCTCGAGCATGATGGCGCGGGCCTCGCGCGTCTTCACATGGAGGCCGCAGCCGGCACCGCACTCGGTGCAGGTACTGGCATACCAGGTGGGGATACCGGGAATCTGGTCGTCGGCCTGCACCAGATACGGCACCAGCTTCTCGACCTTGTCGGTGGAGCAGCCGGACACCGCGGCCGCGCCTGCACCCGTCACGCCGAGGACGGTGAGGAAGCGGCGCCGATCCATGCCTGCGGGAGGTGATTCGTCGGACATGTGATGCCCTTTGGGCCGTTGGCCGTTGGCCATTAGCCGTTAGCAGTCGGGAGCAGGACTGAGGCTGTACTCAACACCGCATCCCCCCGTACACCGTTATCGCCAATGGCCAATGGCCAACGGCTAGTAGTGACACGCGGTACAGTCGCGATTGATCTTCCGCTCCAGGTGACACGTGATGCAGAATCCCATGTTGTTGATGTTGTTCACCTTGAACACCTGCGGCATGCGGGCGACGTCGCCGTGGCAGGTCTGACAGGCATCGGGACCGAGCGCCTTGATGTGCCGCATGTGGGGGAAGTGCGCATGCCGGGCGACGCTGTGAATCCGGACCCATTCGATCGGCTGCTTGGCGTTCCAGGCGTCGCGCACCTTCTTGATCTCGACCGTGTGGCTCGAATCGGAGCCGCCGATGATCAGGTGACAGCCCATGCAGGTCGCCATCGTGGGAATGCCGGGCTCGCTCGATGCCGCCACCGAATAGTGACAGTACTGGCAGGTCATCTTGTTCACGCCGGAGTGGATATCATGGCGGAAGAAGACCGGCTGTCTCGGACCCTTCAGGCTGGCGGTGTCACCGGCGGCCAGCTTCCAGGCGGGCAGCGTGTCGGTGGCTGCCTGGGTGGCCTGCACCGGGCGGGTGCGCGGAGCGATGGCCAGCGCGCCGAGCGCCAGCAGAAGCGAGCCTACACCGAGAAAGGCGAGCTTGCGCATGATCTCTCATCGGGAGCGGGGGCGATCTTGACCCGAGTGCCGAGCGGCACCTGAGCCGGAGAGCAGCCGAATTCCGCTAGGTTGTGATTTCTTTCACGAGATGGCAAACCATTACGGGACCTGCGATTCGCGGCGACAAGTATAGCCGGGAACCGGTGGCTTCCCAAACCTGCAACACGCCGGCTTCTCCCAGAAGCGCGGTCGGAATTGTTCAGCTCGCCAGGGACCGTCGGCCGGCTGCCGCCGCCGGGCTGTCCGCCACCACCCACTCCAGCTTCCGCCTGATAAAGCTGAGAAAGGCATCCGCCGCCTTTTGATCGCCCACCTCGAGCCCGCACCAGCGTACCGGACCGGTGCGCTGGGCCGATCGGATGGCCGCCGCGACTGAAGCGGGCAGGCGTGGCACCGCGAGGGCGCGGGCTTCTTCGGTGTCGGCAAGCGTGAAGGTGAGCGCCGGGCCGGTGCGCATGACATGGAGCCAGCAGAGCTTCCGGTGGCCGACGGCGTACTCCCAGGACCAGTGCCAGGAGGGGCCCATGTACTTCACATGTTCGGCGACGCCGGGAAGCTTGCAGAGGCCCTCGCGCAGCCGCGAAAAGCGCGCGGCGAGCGGGGACGGCAGATCGGTGACGGGGGCCAGTGGCGCGGGTTCCTGGCGGGGATTGGGGTACAGATTGGTCGCCCAGTATGCACTCGAACGCCCCACGAGTCTGACTCCCGGATGGATGGGCTGGAAGGACGGCTAATTCTAACCACCGCCGTCCGGTTCTTCCAGCGGTGGGGGCATCCCCGGCCCCTGCGCCTCCGGCGGGAGCGGAATGCCGTGCCGATCGAGGAACCGGACCACCTCGATTCCCATGGCCCGGAACAGCGCCGCTTCCCGCACGTCGAGCTCCGCCCGGTACAGGACTTCCCGCAGACTACGCATCACATTCTCGGTATGGCGGCTCTTGAAGAACTCGATCCCGAACAGGGCTCGGCGCCAGTCGGCGAACATCCGCTCCAGCAGGTCCATTGGCGCGGGCGTACTCTTCTTGCGTGGAGGTTTGATGGGCCGTCGCTCCCCGCCGCGCGCCAGCCAGCTCTCGTAGGCCATGATGGCCACCGCCTGCGCCAGGTTGAGCGACTTGTACTCGGGGTTGGTCGGAATCGTCACGAGGGCGGAACACTGATCGAGTTCCTCGTTCGTGAGGCCCTTGTCCTCCCGGCCCACCACGTAGGCCACCCGCCCCTGCTCCGCCCGCGCGATCAGCTCGACGGCCCCCGGACCCGGCCGATACACCGTCCGCTTGGCAGCGCGCTCGCGTGCGGTCAGGGCGAGCGTCCAGGTGCAGTCGGCGACCGCCTCGGTGAGGCTGTCGTGAATCGTGATCTGTTCGACGAACTCGCCGGTATTGTGAGCGATCCCCTCGATGCGCCAGGGATCGAATACCTCCGGAGTGACGAGGCGGAGCTGGGCCAGGCCGAAGTTCCGGGCAATCCGTACCGCGCTGCCGATATTGACGATGTCCTGCGGCGCGACGAGGACCAGGATAGGGGCTGGATGCATGCCCCAATATCGCGGCGCGGGTGGTGTCGTTGCAG
>JANOFA010001122.1:0-4032 GCA_031413355.1 Gemmatimonadota bacterium
ACGGCAAAGCCGGAGCGCTCGAACAGCGCCCGCAGGGCCCGGCGCATCGATGGCTCATCGTCAACGACCAGAATTGTGGTCACAAGCTCAACTGTGGTAACGGGTTATTGCCCGGCGACCGGCTCGGCCAACTGGGCGTGGGCGCGAGGCGCCGGGCGGTGATTTGCGGCCCACCGCACGCTACCTCTTCGGGTCGACCGGGCGCCCCGGTTCCCATGTCGCAACTATCGGCAGGGGCGGCATTTCGATTGACCCCCGGGACCGGCCAAGGGTAGATTGCCGCCCATGTCGGATATCTCAATCGTCAAGACCAAAGAAGATGTCGCCTCCAAGTCGCTGCAGGTCACGGTCCCCACGACCATGATCCAGCAGGCGGAGACGCGTGCTGTCCGGAACTACTCCAAGCAGGCCCGCCTGCCCGGATTCCGTCCGGGGAAGGCTCCGGAGGCGGTGGTACGCCGCCGCTTCGGTGAGGCCATCCGCCAGGCGGTCCTGGAGGAGCTGATCCGGGAGAGCTGGGACGAGGCGCAGAAGTCCGAGGCGCTCAAGCCGATCGCCGAGCCGCACATCCACAACCTGAAGTTCGAGGAGGGGCAGCCGCTCGAGTTTGAGTTTCACGTCGAAGTCCGCCCCGATGTCACCCTCAAGAAGACCGGCGGGTTTTCCGTCCAGCGGACGGTCAAGCCGGTGACGCCCGAGGACGTGGAGGAGCGGCTGCGGGATCTGCAGGAACGCAAGGCGACGTGGCTGCCGCTGGAGGGCGTGAAACCGGCGCCGGGCCAGATGGTGCGGATGGAAGTCGCTCCGCTCGAGGGCGATGTGCCCGGCTCATCCCAGCCCTACACGATGGTGCTCGGCGAAGGCCGCGCGATCCCTGAAGTCGAGGAGCGGGTCATGACCCTGCTCCCCGGGGAGTCGGTCGACGCGGATGTCCGCTTTCCTGACGATCACCCCGATGAATCCAAGCGCGGCACCTCACGCCGGGTCCGGATCACATTGCACGAAGTGAAGCGCCAGGAAATGCCCGCGCTGGACGACGGCTTTGCGCGGGAAGTGGGCGACTTCGACACGCTGGAGGCGTTGCGGGCGGCACTCCGAAGCGACCTCGAGTCCGACGCGGTCGCAGGAGCCGATGCCGGCGTCCGGCAGGACCTGATCCAGCAGCTCGCCGCGGCCAATGACGTGCCGGCGCCGACCAGCCTGGTCAACCGGCTGATCCAGGCGTACATGCAGTCGTACAAGATCCCGAAGGAACAGTTCGACGGCTTCGCCGCCGAATTCCGGCCGGCCGCCGAGCAGCAGGTCCGGCGGGAACTGGTGCTGGACAGCGTGGTCGAGGCCAATGCGCTGACCGCCACCGAGGTGGAAGTGGACCAGCGGATCACGCAGCTCGCGGCGAGCCGCAACCTGCCCGTGGGCCAGCTCTACGCGGAACTGGAGAAGGCGGGACGCCTCCGGGACCTGGAGCGGGCCCTGACCGAGGAGAAGGCATTCGCCTGGCTCCTGCAGCATTCCTCCGTAGTCGAGGCCGGGGCCTGACGATGGCGAGCATCTATCCTCCGTATGTCATCGAGCGCTCCAGCCGCGGCGAGCGTTCCTACGATATTTTCTCCCGGCTCCTCATGGACCGGATCGTCTTCCTCGGCGCGCCGATCAACGACGATGTGGCCAACATCGTGATCGCGCAGCTGCTATTCCTCGAGGCGGACAATCCCGAACGGGATATCTACCTCTACCTGAATTCCCCGGGCGGGATCGTCTCGAGCGGGCTGGCGATCTACGACACCATGCAGTACCTGCGGGCCCCGGTGAACACGATCTGCATGGGCATGGCCGCGTCGATGGGTTCGTTCCTGCTTGCCGCCGGGGCCAAGGGCAAGCGGAGCGCGCTGCCCCACTCGCGGATCATGATCCACCAGCCCTCGGGCGGGACCCAGGGCACCGCCGCGGACATCGAGATCCAGGCCCGGGAAATCCTGTATCTGCGCGCCAAGCTCAACGGCCTGTACAGCCAGCACACCGGCCAGCCGATCGAGTCGATCGAGCGCGACATGGACCGGGACCGGTTCATGAGCGCCGAAGAAGCCAGGGAGTACGGCCTGATCGACAACGTGATTTCCAAGCGCAGCGACATCCAGCCGGTCAAGTAACCCTTGACGGCTTCCGGGGGGAGGGGCAGACTTCCTGTCACTCCCCCTCGCCACATCTGACCACGGACCCAGGGCCGCATGTCGAACGACAAGCACCTCCGCTGTTCCTTCTGCGGAAAGTCGAAAGACTCGGTCCGGAAATTCATTTCCGGGCCCTCGGTCTACATCTGCAACGAGTGCATCACACTCTGCAATGAGATCCTGGCGGAGGATGAAGAGCGGGAGGTCGCGGATACCATTACATCGGTCCCCACGCCGGTCGAGGTCAAGACCGTGCTGGACCAGTACGTCATCGGCCAGGAGCGCGCCAAGCGCACCCTGGCCGTCGCGGTATACAACCACTACAAGCGCATCAATGCGGCGGGCGGGCGGGACGCCGAGGTGGAACTGGACAAGTCCAACATCCTCCTGATCGGACCCACGGGTGTCGGCAAGACGCTGCTGGCGCAGACCCTCGCCCGCATCCTCGACGTGCCGTTCACGATTGCGGACGCCACGACGCTGACCGAGGCCGGCTACGTCGGCGAGGACGTGGAGAACATCCTGGTCCGGCTGCTGCAGGCCGGGGAGTTCAACGTCGCGGAGTGCGAGCGGGGCATCGTCTACATCGACGAGATCGACAAGATCGCGCGCAAGTCGGAGAACCCCAGCATCACCCGGGACGTCTCGGGCGAAGGGGTGCAGCAGGCGCTCCTCAAGATCCTGGAGGGCACCGTCGCCTCCGTCCCCCCGCAGGGCGGCCGGAAGCACCCGCAGCAGGAATACATCCAGATCAACACCAAGGACATCCTGTTCATCTGCGGCGGCGCGTTCGACGGGCTGGAGAAGATCGTCGAGGCCCGGACCGGCCGGCAGCAGATCGGCTTCAGCGGCAGTCCTACCAGCAAGGGACCGGCCTTCGACAAGAAGAATCCGTTCGCGGATGCGGAGCCGGACGATCTGCTGCGGTTCGGGTTGATCCCCGAGCTGGTCGGCCGCCTGCCGGTCATGGTCGCCCTCGAGGCGCTGGATGAGGACGCGCTGATGCGCATCCTGGTCGAGCCCAAGAACGCGCTCACCAAGCAGTACAGCAAGCTGTTCGAGATGGAGAGCGTGGGCCTGACCTTTGACGACGAAGCACTGCGCGCCGTCGCCCAGAAGGCCCTCAAGCGCGGGACGGGCGCCCGCGGGCTCCGGGCCATCCTCGAGAGCATGATGACCGACATCATGTACGACCTTCCCGGCCGGGACGATGTGCGCGAGGTCGTGATCACCCGCGAATGCGTGACCGAGAACCAGCAGCCGCTCGTCGTTACCGAACGCCCGCGGCAGAAGCGGGAAGCCTAGCAGCGGCCCGTCGCCCCGGCCCCTCCGGCCGGAGCGACGCGGTCGCACGCAGGTTCAGCGCCGTGCAATACAACTCCCCCCTCGCGACACTTCCTGTCGAGTTCGTCGGCAGCTTTCCCGATCCGACCCATCGCCTCGCGCCGGTGCTGCCCGAGATCGTCACCCTTGGCCGCTCCAACGTCGGCAAGTCCAGCCTGCTCAACGCCCTCTTCGACCGGCCGCTGGCCAAGGTCAGCGGCACGCCAGGCCGGACCGCGCTGCTGAATGTCTTTCGCCTGCCCGGACTCTACCTGCTGGATCTGCCTGGCTACGGCTACGCCAAGGTCTCCCACTCTGAACGGGCCCGCTACGGACGGCTGGTGAAGACCCTGATCGAGCAGCGGACGACCATCACCGGCGTGCTGTGGCTGCTGGACATCCGGCACGAACCCTCCACCGACGATCTGGCGTACGCCCAGGAGATGGAGAAGCGGCAGCTCCCGATCCTCGTGGCCCTCACCAAGGCGGACAAACTGCCGCATGGACAGCGACTCGCCAGGCTCAAGACCATCGCGCG
>JANOFA010001123.1:0-3369 GCA_031413355.1 Gemmatimonadota bacterium
CAGCCATCCAGCGCGACCAGCACGGAAAACCGCCAGCCGGCCTCTGCGGCGAGCGAGGCGAAGGCGGCACAGAGCTCCACGTCGGTCGGGGTGGCTCCGTGGCCACTCGTCAGCGGCACGCCACCAGTATCCGCAAACCAGCGCCGCGCCGCGTCGAGTACTTCCGGCTTGGTTCCCTGAAACAGGGCATATCGACGGGTAATGCTGATCTCGGCGCGGGCCGCGTCACGTTGCGCCGGGAATTCTGCGGCTTCGGCTGCGCCCTCGAACGCCACCTCCGCTGCCATGTACCGTCCTGCCTGCCGCAGCACCTGTGCCCGCAGGTGAAGTGTGCCGCCATGCGGCTCCAGCGCAAAGGCACGGTCGAGCGCCATCAGCGCCCGGGACAACTCGCCCACCCGGAATGCCGCGTAGCCCGCCTCATGCCAGACGATTCCGAGGTTCGGGTCGCGCTGCGCAGCATCATCGAGCGCCGCCAGGCCTTCGCGGTACCGCCCCAGCTCCACCAGTGCGGCCCCGCGCAACACCGCTGGCAGCGCCTCGGCACCGAACTGGGCGTCGGCCTGTTCCGCCAGCACGAGCGCTTCAGGATAGCGACCGCCGGTTCGCAGCAGTGCGAACGTCTCGATCCAGGCCTGCCGCAGTTCCGGCTGTGTCGCCAGCACCGCGCGATACGCCGTCTCCGCCTCCGTCACCCGCCCGTCCTGCACCAGCCGCCGGGGCCGCGACAGCGCCTTCTCTGAGGGCAGAGTGGCGAAGACGCGGAACTGATCGGTGGAGTGCATGGGCGCGAATGTACCGGAGGACCGGAATCGCGCTAGGGTGGGCGGGTCCGCGGCACCGTTCCCGGCTGCTTCCGTTGTTCTTCATTCTCCCGGGAAGACCTCCCCTTCCGCCATCCCCCTTCCGCGAGCTACCTTCTCCCCCATGGATCCCAATTTCGTGTCGCGGGAACAGCCCCGCCTGCTGCGAGAACTCCGTGAGTTCCTCGCGATTCCCAGTATCAGCGCCCTGCCGGCCCACGCCGCGGATTGCCGCCGTGCCGCCGAATGGCTCGTCACCGACCTGCGCCGGCTCGGTTGTCCGGTCGTGACGGTGATCGAGGGCAGCGGTCACCCGGTGGTCTGGGCTGAGGGGCCCAACATCCCCGACGCGCCGACACTGCTCATCTACGGGCACTACGACGTGCAGCCGGTCGATCCGCTGGAGGAATGGAAATCTCCCCCGTTCGACGCGACGGTGCGCGACGGGAAGCTCTACGCCCGTGGAACCGCCGACGACAAGGGCCAGGTCTTCTGCCTCCTGCGCGCCTACGAAGCGGTGCGTGACGCCGCCGGCAGGCCGCCGCTCAACGTGCACTTCCTCTTCGAAGGGGAGGAGGAGTGCGGTGGTCATGTGCTGGATGACCTTCTGGCGCGCGAGCCGGAGCGGACCAAAGCGGATGCTGCGCTGATCTGCGACATGTCGTACTACGCGCCCGGGATTCCCGGTGTCTACACCGCGCTCCGGGGGATGTGTTACGCCGAGCTCACGGTGAGGACGCTGCAGCGGGATCTGCACTCCGGCAGTTACGGCGGGGTGGCGCCGAACGCCATCGAGACGCTGTGCCGGCTGCTCAGCGACCTTAAGGACGACGAGGGACGGATTCATATTCCCAAGCTCTACAAGTCCGTCGTCCCGCCGACGCGCGCCGAGTTGCGCGCCTGGGATCGTCTGCCATTCAGCAAGCGGGATTTTCTGCGCGACGAGGTCACCGGCAAGGCGCTGACTGGCCTCAAGAAGTACTCGGTGTTCGAGCGCATCTGGGCGCTGCCGACCTTTGAAATCCACGGGATCCGGGGTGGCTTCGTCGGCGACGGTGCCAAGACCGTCATCCCCGCTTCCGCGACGGCCAAGGTGAGCCTTCGGCTGGTGCCGGGGCTGCCATTCGTTCAGGTGGCGAAATGGCTCGAGAAGGCCGCCAAGGCGGCGGCCCCCAAGTGGGCGGAGGTCGACCTCAAGATCCTGCACGGCGGCGATGCCGTCGAGGTCGATACCTCGCATCCCGCCTTCGCCGTGCTCGACGAAGCGTTCAAGGAGATCGTGGGGAAGCCGACCGTCCGGGTCCGCGCCGGTGGGTCGATCCCGATCGTGCCCCGGATCGGCGCCGGGGGCGCTCCAGTGCTGCTCACCGGCATCGGTCTGCCGGACGACGGGCTGCACTCCCCCAACGAAAAGCTGGACCTGCAGCAGCTGTGGGATGGGATCGCCGTCTTCGGTCGCTTCATGGAACGAATGGCCGCCGTCCCGCTCGCCCCGGTGGCCTGAAGGCCAGTGCCTGCGACGACAGCGCCCGAATGACAGCGGCCCCGTGGAGGATCCACGGGGCCGTTTCGTTGCGGGGAACGGTGTGCTGCCGGCGGTCGGCTACTCCTCCTGCTCCTCCTGGAACTCACCGCTCGCTCGGCGCCCACCCGGATACTGCGACTCGGTCCGCGCATGCAGGTCGTCGACGCCAAGCACCGCGCGTACCGAGGCGGTCACGCCCGCGACGACGTCATCGGACCAGTAGGGATCGGGCTGCTCGCCAGCCGGGAGCGACTGGCTGCAACTCTCGAGGTACTGCACGGCGGTACTGGTCCACTCCGCCTGCGCGCCCGGAACCAGGGACCAGGAGGAGGTGGACTTGAGCTCCAGGTCGTTCAATGCGGCGAGCTGCGGTTCGAGGCCCTCATCCACTGCCGCCGAAGCGAGCTGCTGTGCCACGATCGTCATGACCTGCACCCGTTCCGCCTCCCGCGGACCGGGCAGCGGCGCAAAGAAGTTCCGCTGGTCGGCCACCATTTCGCCCAGCCGGATGCAGACCGCTCGGACCGCCGGCTGCAGCGCCGGTGGCGCCTCCCGCGCCCAGCCACGGGCCGCCTTCAGGATGTCCTGAACGATCTTGTCGGCTTGCGCCTCGGGGGAGGGGCGGTCGGTCGGAGAGGTCATAGGACTGTCACAATGCTCCGCCCGAAGCGGAAACGCAATGGTGGCCGTCCGGTACGGGAATGGGCCCGACGACCCGTTGACAAGCGGTATTCGGGCCCGTATGCCGACTGTCCCTGCTGCGAGCGCTATTTCCGGGGGCCCCGGCGCATCCGCGCTGGATCGGGGCGACCGTAGCGCTCCTCCGCCCAGGGCTCGCCCCGCATGTGATAGCCGTTCTGCTCCCAGAAGCCGGGGTAGTCGTCTACCATGAATTCGAACCCCCGGATCCACTTGGCGCTCTTCCAGAAATAGAGGTGGGGGATCACCAGCCGGATCGGTCCGCCATGTTCGGCGTCGAGCGACTGGCCATTGTGCGTCAGCGCCAGCAGGTTGGCCGGTCGCATCAGGTCATCCAGCGAC
>JANOFA010001124.1:0-1262 GCA_031413355.1 Gemmatimonadota bacterium
CGAGGGCGAGGTTGCGCAGCACGAACACGCCCAGCCGCCCGCCGAGGCCGGTGCGATCGTCGAAGTTCAGGTCCGACTCAAACCAGGTGTGCCGACCGAAGAGGCCCAGTTCCACCGCCCCCGCCTTCTGGGCGACGGCGGATGTAGTACCGACAGACAGAAGCGCCCCGGCAAGGAGAAGCGCATTGGTTGACCGCATGAGACCCCCAGTTAGGAAAAAACCAACACAGAACGACCGGGCCGACATTACTCACCAAGCCACGAAAGGTCAATCGCCCGCCGTTAGCCGGAAAGGATTGCCGCATCCGGATCGTGTGACTTGCGTCACAATGCCGGCCCATGCAACGCCGCGAGTACCTCGGCTGCGTGCCCCTTCGGTTTGACTTTTTCGAACCGCCGGAGCACCCGTCCCGTTTCATCAATGACAACCGTGCTTCTCAGTATCCCCAGGTACTTGCGGCCGTACATGCTCTTCTCACCCCACGCCCCATACGCCTCGGCGACCGTGTGATCGGGGTCGGAGAGGAGGGGAAAGGGAAGCTTGTACTTGGTCTTGAACCTGGCGTGGGATGTGACACTGTCAGGGGAGACACCGAGCACCGTGGCACCGGCGGCCTGGACCGCCTTCCAGCTGGCCTTGAATTCACAGGCTTCGACGGTGCAGCCGCTGGTGTCGTCCTTGGGGTAGAAGTAGAGCACGACCTTTTTTCCCTTGAGATCCTTGAGCGACACCGTGCCTCCGCCGTCGGATGGGAGGGTGAATGCGGGAGCCTTCGAACCGGGTTCGAGCATGGGTCCGGGAGGAGAGAGGGAGGCCACGGCGAGTGGACAGGCAGGCGCTACCGGGATGACCAAGGTGGTACCCGGCCACCTGAGTCAGGGTTCCCCGCCGACGCGGGCTACTCGAGCTGGACCAGGGGCGCGGCGATCGGGCGGGAGAGCCGGAGGATGGGCGCTTGTTCGCTGGACCGGAGATGACGATCCAGCAGGTTCCACGTCGCGAAGCCATCCTCGCTGGCCGGCTCGAGCAAGCAGGCGGCCAAGACGCCCGATCGCTGGTCGGTGGTGACGTAAGACCATCCTGCCGTGGCCGTGAGTGACCGGGAGACCCAGTGGCCGGTCACGCTGACGGTCCGGTGCCCCTCGAATAGAAAGGGCGCGACCTTGAGACTGTCGATCAGAAATCCCTCCCCTGCGCCCGCCCACTCTGCTGTCAGGCGGCTGACCACGATCCCCTGCGCCCGCAGCAGCGTCACCAGTCC
>JANOFA010001125.1:0-1769 GCA_031413355.1 Gemmatimonadota bacterium
TCCTGTCTTAATGGCCAAGGAGGTGCCCTTCGTTCCAGATGCCCTGCCTCTAACGAACTTCCTTCAACGAGCGCATGTTGAGTTCGATCGACGCAGGCAAGAGCACACTGATAGGACTACTGACCCGAAGGGAGGAGACGCTGAGGAACGGTGTGGACACCACAGGATGAACGAGCTGCCCCCCGACCCGGTAACCTACGACGCGTCCCCATCCTCGCCACCTCCCACTTTGGAGATACAAGGATGACAGCGGTATTCTACCGCCTACTCCCTGCCGCCTATCGCCTATGCAGGCACGGAGGCCCGCCCTACCCCCTTACATTCACCCCATGCCTACCGCTCTCATCACCGGCGCCACCGAGGGGATCGGCCGCGCCACCGCGTTTGCCCTTGGGCGCGCCGGCTACCAGGTCGGGGTGTGCGCCCGCACCCCCTCGAAGCTTCGCGCGCTGCTCGACGAACTCGCCGCCGGCGGCATCACGGCGGCGGGATATCCCGCGGATGTCGGGCTGGAAGCCGACGTCGCCACGCTCTTCTCGCACCTGACCGCGACGCTCGGTCCTATCGACGTGCTGGTCAACAACGCCGGCATCGCCGTGCTCAAGCCATTCGCGGAGCTCACGCTCGATGAGTGGGATGCCACGATGGCGACCAACCTGCGCAGTCTCTTTCTGGTCACCCAGGCGGTGCTGCCCGGGATGCGGGAGCGGCGGCGGGGCAGCATTGTCAACATCTCGAGCCTGGCGGGCCGCAATGGGTTTACCGGCGGCACGGCATACACCGCCTCCAAGCATGCGGTCCTGGGCTTCAGCCGCTCACTGATGCTCGAGGTGCGGGCCGACAACGTGCGGGTGATCGCGATCTGTCCCGGTTCGGTGGACACGCCCCTGATCCGCAACCAGCAGGCGCTCGCGCCCAAGCTCGACCGGATCCTGCAGCCGGAGGATGTAGCCGACACGGTGCTGGCCGCTCTCGCGCTGCCGGCGCGGGCGATGGTCAGTGAACTGGATGTGCGGCCGACCAATCCGTAGGGAGAGCGATCCGGGACGGACCCAGGCCCCGAAGCACCCGCCCACCCGGGCGCCGTACCGTCCAACATCAGGGATTTCCCGCTTCATGCCGAGAATCAGTGTTACTGCGTGTCTCTGCCGGCGATTCCCGTTCGAGCGCCTGCTGCCCATCGCCCGGGAAGGGCGCTGGGACCTGGCCGACGTGATGCGGGAGACCGGCTGCGGGGACCAGTGCGGACTCTGTCGCCCCTACCTGCGCCGGATGCTGGAGACGGGCCAGACCACTTTCACCGAATTGCTCTCGGAATGACCGCCGAGTCGTCCCCCGCCGCACCCCACGATCCGATCCGCGCCGCAGGTCGGCTCGCGCTCAGCGCGGCTGGGCTGCTGGCGCTGGGGGGCTGGCTCATGGGCCGGGGTTCCGCCGCGGGGTGGGTGATCCTGCCGGGCGCCGTGGTGCTGAGTTGGATCGCGGTCCGCCGGTTCCACGCCGCCCAGGCAGTCGCCACAGCGGCGCGGGCCGACTCCGACGCCCGGCTCGCGTTGCGCGACCGGGAGCTCACCTGGCTGCAGCGGGTCGCCGGCGAGCTCGTCTCGGGCGACAACCTCGACGCGGTGCTGGAGACCATCTGCGAGGGCGCCGCCGACCTGCTCGAGAGCGAGAGTGCGGCGGTTGGCTTCGTGGTGGAGGAGGGGCGATTCGTGCGGGTGGTGGCCGGCACGGGCCCCATCGTGATGGTGCGCGACCGGCTCCTGCCC
>JANOFA010001126.1:0-2944 GCA_031413355.1 Gemmatimonadota bacterium
CGCTCACCCCGCGGACGCGCACCGCGATAATCCCGTCGTCCAGCAGGACCCGGGCGCTCTCGCGCACGTCCTGTGCGAGCGCCGCGTACGTCGTGGGGATCTCCCCCGCCTCCGCCTCCTCTTCCGGTGCGAAAGTCACCAGCTGGCCGGGGACGAGCCGTATCGGTGCCGGGAGTGCCCCGACCCGGATGCGGGGACCCTGAAGGTCGAGCAACAGCCCGATGGCATCGCGCCGTTCGGCCCGCACCCGCTTCACGTTCGCCATCCACTCGCGCCGCACTTCCGGGGTGCCGTGGGAGGCGTTGACGCGGACGACGTTCACGCCGGCGTCAAACAGGGCGTGCATCTGGGCGGGCTCGGACCAGGCAGGTCCCAGCGTGGCCACAATCTTGGTGCGACGAATGACGGACACAGGGCTCCTTGATCGCGCGCTCGGGGGGAAGAGCGCTCGGCTCAGAGTCTAATCGGAGAGAGAAAGGGGGAGAAGGCGACCAGGCGGGCTGTCAGCCACCTCGGCCCGACTACCTCCCGAGGGGTGGGGGAGTCGACCGGGCACCGCCACCAGATCGCCTGGAAGCCGCTCCCGGGGCGGAGCGCCGCCCCACCGAGACGCCGGTCGGGGCTCTCATTCCCGCGGGACGCCCTCACTGTGTTGCCCAATGCCAAGCCCCGGCACCGGTCTGGGCACCCGGAGGCAGCCACCTGGTGGAAGGCGGATTACAAGGGTCGCTCCACGCGGTGAATTGCAACTTTCCCACATTCAGAATACCGCCGGAATTTCTGTCGCCGAGCTGAGGATTGAGTCATCCACGCGTGTTGAATACCCATCTTATCCACATGTGGAACGATTGAATCCGTGGGATTCACCCGGTAAGCCATTGCAGGAGAGCCAAGTCGAACGTCACGTGATAATTCACTTTAAGTCAGACGGCTAAACACATTGCCCACAATGAGAAAAAATCGTTCGCGAATGTTGAAAATACTACTGGCGACAGTGTCGTCACTAGCTTGTCACCTATACACAACGCGGGAATACACTTCATATCGGGGGGCATACCCAGAAAAACGAAGCCGCCAGCCGGAGAATCAGCTCCGAGCCAGCGGCAACCCACCCCTCCATTCCTGTCATCGGGAAAAGCTGATCTCGCCAGTCCCTCCGGCAAACACTTTATCCACAAACCTGATTGGGGAGTTCACCAGGGCGGCGCCAAGGCCGCGCTTGCCCTGGACCCGGAGTGCGCCCGGGAGGGTTCCAATTCGGGTGGGCTTCAGGTCGAGTCTTACCGTCCAGCGAGTGTTGTTCAGACCGCGCAATGCCCCACCCGAAGTGAAGGGGACGTTTTCCACACTGACCGAGTCCGTCCTGGCGTGACCTTCCAAGGTGATCACGGCACCTTCGAGCTTGAAGTCAAACCGCTCGTCCTCAGATTCACTGATCGGACCGACGTTCAGGTCCACCCGCTGCATCGGGATCTGGTCCGCTTCCATGGCCCGCTTCAACGCTGCGCTGTTACTGGCCAGGATCCTGATGGAGCTCGGGCCCGGTTCGCCGGCGGTGGAGACCACCCAGATTGCGAGCGCGAGGTGAGCCCCCCCGTCGCCCTCGTCGAACCGCTTGTTGTTCACCCAGATTGCCTCAGGGTAGATCACGCAGAGCTGGCTGGGGACCCAGGCCTCGAATTCTGGCTGGTCGGCCAGAACCCTGCGGAGGGCGTCGGGTAGCCCGGCTGCCTCCCTGGCCAGGGCCAGCCGCTGCCCCGGCACCAGATTCTTGGCCGCCGCGTCGGGATCCATCAGGAAGTGAAGACAGAACCCGATCTTCGGATTGCCGACGGTCCACCGGACCTTCGTCTCCCCACTCTGGGCTGCCCCCGGGCGCGACGAGACCAGCAGCGCCAGCCCGAGGAGGGAGGCGTGAACGGTTCTGATGCAGGCCATGGAGGCTGTTTCCCTTACTTGGCGAGTTTGGCGGTCTGGACGGCAGCCTTCAGCTCGCTATAGGCTTTGGGGTCGAGGGCGCCGAAGCGGAGGTTCCGGTAGGCCACCCTGCCCTTCCGGTCGATCACATAGACCGTGCGGCGATTGTACCCGTTCTTGTCCGCGCTGCCGTAGGCTCGAGCCACCTTCTGGTCCATGTCGCTCAGGAGCCGGAATGGCGCATTCAGGCTGGCGGCAAATCGGACATGGGTCTCGATCGAGTCCGCGCTGATGCCCGCCAGGACGACGTCTTCCCCAAACAGCTCGGCATACTGCTCGGTGAACGTGGTCAGCTCCGCGGTGCACCCGCTGGTGAAATCCCGGGGGTAGAATGCCAGGACGACCACCTGCCCGCGCAGGGCGCTCAGGCTGAACCACTGCTCGGTGGGACCGTCCCGGGTGGCGGTGGCAAGCGAGAAATCAGGGGCCCGATCATTCTCCCGTGGCCCCTCGACGAGCACGGCGGTCGGCCGACCGGCGGTGGTATCCTGCGCCGCGGCGGTACCCGCAACCGTCATCATGAGGCCCAGGACGAGCCCGAAGCGAATGGGTGTGGGACTCATCCTTCCACCCCCGAGACCCGCTTCAGGGCCGCCTCGAACCGCTGCTCCGTGCCGACACCGGTGTAGACCACCCGACCGGCCGCATCAATGATGACGACGTACGATGTGGCAGGCGCCAGGTACGCCCTGGTGCTGGTTCCCTTGTCGTCGTAAAGGACACGGAAGGGTAGATCATGCTCGCCGGCGTAGCGGCGGACTCGCTCCGGCGTCTGATTCACTGTCACATTCACTCCGAGGAATTCCACCCGGTCGCCGAACTTGGTGTAGGCCTGCTTGAAGCGGGGAAGCAGCTCCTCGCAGTTGCTGCACCAGGTGGCCCAGAATTCGATCAGCACCGGCTTCTTGCCGATCCACTGCCCCAGATCGACCGGCTTCCCGTCGAGATCGTTCACCATGACCACCGG
>JANOFA010001127.1:0-1722 GCA_031413355.1 Gemmatimonadota bacterium
AACACTGTTGTGGCTGAGTGGACCGGCTGTCCGCCTTCAGCACTGAAGAAACTGGGCGTCGCCTATGGCTGAGTGTCTGCGACGGATCGTCCTCGCCGTGACACTCCTGCTCTGCCCGCTCATCGCCCGGGCGCAGGAACAGGAGGGCGCCGCACCCACCTACCCGCCCGAGTTCTCCACCCCGATGCCGCTCTACACCAAAGGCCTCGGCAATTTTACCTGGAAGATCGCCACCCGGTCCGCCGAGTCGCAGGCGTACTTCAATCAGGGCATTCAGCTGATGTACGCCTTTGCCCTGGATGACGCCGCGCGCTCCTTCCGCGAGGCGTGGCAGCGCGATACGACCTGCGCGATGTGCTACTGGGGCGAGGCGCTGGCGTGGGGTCCGTACCTGAATGAGGGCATGGGTCCGGCCGACGCACAGCGGGCGGATCGAGCCATCGCGCATGCAGTGGCGCTCGCGAATCCGAAGCAGAAGCGCGAGTACGCCCTGATCATGGCCCAGCGGACCCGCTATCTGCCGGCACAGGATTCGGTCATCCGTAAGCAGCTCGACTCCACCTACGCACGATCGATGAAGGCCGTCTGGAAACAGGCCGGCAACGACGCCGAAGTGGGCACCCTGTACGCCGAATCGCTGATGCTGCTCGAACCGCGCCGCGGCACCTGGGATCTCGCCAAGCCCTCCGTCCGCGAAATCCATCAGGTGCTGGAACACATCCTCGCGAGGGATCTCACCCACCCCGGCGCCTGCCATCTCTATATCCACGCCACGGAGTCCACCACCGAGCCCGGCAAGCCGCAGGCCTGCGCCGTCCACCTCGGCCACGCCGTCCCGGGGGCCAGTCACCTCAACCACATGCCGTCGCACACCTACAACCGGGTGGGGCGGTGGCACGACGCGGTGCGCGCCAATCTCACCGCCTGGCATTCCGACCAGGCGGCGCTGGTGAACGAGGGCTTCGCGATCTACCCCTCGCACAACCTCCACATGCTGCTCTACGCCGCGTCGTATGGCGCTGAGGGCGCGATCGCCGACCAGGCCGCACGCGACTACGCCGCCGTGGTGCGCGACACCAGCGTCGCCGGCCCCTCCCGCGGCAGCTTCTACCAGGCGCTTGTACTGGTGCGATTCGGGCGCTTCACCGAGGTACTCGATGTCCCCGGTCCCGCCGGCAACGCGATCCAGCGTGGCCTGGGCCTCTTCGCCCGCGGCTACGCCCACCTCAAGCTGAATCACGCCGACAGCGCGGAGGCCACCCTGCAGCTGGTCGACTCGCTGGCCCGTACGACGCCCGACTCGATTGCCTTCCGCGGTCACACGGCCCGCAAGCTGCTCGGCATCGCCGGTGGCATCCTGCGGGCCGAGTTGATGCAGTCACGCGGGGCGACCGATTCGGCGATTGCAGCACTGGAAGCAACGGTCGCTCTTGAAGACAGCCTGACCTATGACGAGCCGGAGCCGCTCCCTTTCGCCGCACGCCACTGGCTCGGCGCCCACCTCCTCGAAGCCGGCCGGCCAGCCGAAGCCGAAGCGGTGTATCGCGCCGAGCTGCTCGATCATCCGAAAAACGGCTGGAGCCTGACTGGACTGTCGCAGGCGCTGCGGGCCCAGATGCAGACTGCGGAGGCCGATGCCGTGGATCGGGAACTGGCCGCGGCGTGGAGCAATGCGGATGTGAGGGCGAGGGGGAGTAGGGAGTAGGCGGTGGGCGATTGGGC
>JANOFA010001128.1:0-3511 GCA_031413355.1 Gemmatimonadota bacterium
TGCTGGTGGCCCGCACCGGCTCGGAAGACTGGCAGCCGATGTCGGCGGTGGGTGTGGAGGGGTAATACGCGGGACCGACGTTGGGGCGGAACATACGTGGGGGCCGCGTGCAGGTGCCGCATAAATGCGGACCCCACATGCGGCCCCCACATGTATGCGGCCCGGGCGTTCAGTCGCGGTTGAGTTTCCGCCGCTTCCTGATCTCGCGCACCACCACGCCTGCCGCGGCAAGGGCGCCCACAATCAACCCAGTCTTCGCGGCCTTGCGACTTACCTTCTTCACCGTCCGGACCGTTCCTTCCACCGACTTCTTCCCCTCGGCGACCAGGACCTTGTTCTCCATCCGCTCATACGCTCCACGCGCAGCCTTCTTTCCCCGTGCGATCAGCTTTTCAGTGCGATTGGTCATTGTAGCCCCCTTTGACCCGTTGCGGGAATGCCCCTCTGCTGGGTCTGCTTCGTCTCCATGATGGGGAGACGATAGTGAAGCGGGGCTTAGGAGTGAATGAAGAAATCGCCGGAGCCCCAGCCCCCCGGTATGCTACTGCTTCTGGAGGGTGATGGTGACGGGGAACCCGCCGATGGTGCCGGTCAGCGTGGCCGTTGCTCCCTGGATCGTGTAGTTGACCGTGGTCTCATCCGGAGTTCCCGGATCGAAGGTGAGCGTGGTGGCCGTGTAGCTGTAGGGTCCGGTATCGACGCAGTCCGGACCGGGGGTGCAGATGCCGACCTGGTCGTTAGTAACATCAAAGGTGTAGGTGCCACCAGGGGCGAAGTCGATGACGAGTGTCATGCCGCCAGCGATCACGTCGGTACCCTGCACCACAAAACTGGTCACATCCCAGGCAGTCACGATGGCATTGCCGGGGCCGTTGCCGCCTCCATCCGAGCCACAGCCGGAGAGGGTTGGGACGAGCGTGACGGCGGCACAGAGGCCGGCCACGGCAAAGACTCGATTGATGCGCATACGTATCTCCCTGAGCCCGTGAATGAGTACAATCCCTGCAGCGGCCATCCAGCCCGCTGCGTAATGATCCGCACCGGGGCGGGTGCCGTCAAGCAAGGAACTGCCCGGTCGAGCGTACCTGGGCTGATTTCCCGGACGGGGTGGTGCAGATGGTGGTCGGCGAGGCCACGACTTCCACCTCTCGCACTGCCGCCTCGACTGGCGTACCCTCTCCGTGCCCTCCAGATTGCACCGGCGTTACTCTACCCCGCCATGGCCGGCGTCCGGTCCGACGGAGATCCCTGAATGGCCGCAGCTCCCCACCCCGCGCCCGCCCTGACCGCGCTGGCGGACCGCACCCGGCACCACACTGCCCTGCGGCTGCTGCCCTTCCTCTTCATCCTCTACATCACGAACTATCTGGACCGCACCAGCGTGGCCTATGCCGCAATCGGGATGTCGCGCGACCTGGGCTTCAGCGACCAGGTCTATGGACTCGGGGCGGGCATTTTCTTCCTGAGCTATGTGGCCCTGCAGATTCCCGGCGCCCTGCTCGTCGAACGCTGGAGTGCGCGCCGGATGATTTCTGCGACGATGATAGCCTGGGGATCACTGACCTCCCTGACCGCGCTGGTGCAGACGCCAACGCAGCTCTATGCAGCTCGCTTTCTGCTGGGTGCGGCGGAGGCCGGTTTCTTCCCCGGTGTCATCGTCTATTTGAGTCATTGGTTCACCCGGCAGGACCGCGCCAAGGCGACCAGCAACTTCATGGCGGCTATCCCCGTCTCCTTCGTCATCGCCTCACCACTTGCCGGCTGGCTGCTGGGCCAGAACTGGCTCGGTACGGAGGGCTGGCGCTGGCTCTTCATCCTGGAAGGATTGCCGGCCGTGGTGCTGGGCGTGGTCGCGTACTTCTACCTGACCGATTGGCCCGGCGAAGCGAAGTGGCTTGCTTCCGACCAGCGTCAGTGGATTACGGACAAGCTGCGGGAGGACAAACCGGCCGGCATATCGACGCTCACTATCGGGCAGGCCCTCAGGTCCCGGACGGTTGTGATGCTGGCTGGGGTGACCTTTCTCAACTATTTCGCCTTTTACAGCTTCTCGTTCTGGTTCCCGACGATGCTGAAACGCCTGTCGGGCCTATCGGACATGAATGTCGGCCTTCTGGGTACCATTCCCTGGATAGCGGCATTCTTCGCGATGCAATTGAACGGGTGGCACTCCGACAGGACCCGTGAGCGGCACTGGCATGCCGCGGTCCCGTCATTCATAGCGGCCGTCGCGCTGCTTGTGCTTGTGGTTCAGCCCCAGTCCATTGCGCTTTCGCTGCTGATGTTCACACTGGTCGGCGTGGGCAGTGCCTACATCTCGGCGTTCTGGTCGCTCCCGACCGAGATCCTGAGCCAATCGGCCGCAGCCGCAGCAGTCGGAATGATCAATGCCATCGGAAGCGTTGCGGGGTTTGCCGGTCCATACCTTTTCGGCTACCTGAACACCATCACGGGATCCTTTTCAGCTGGATTGGCTGTGATGATGTTCGCTGCTCTCAGCGGGGGATTGCTGATGCTCCGTACCCCGCGGAGTGCGGGAGATGGCGGGGTCGGGGTCGGGGAGGGAATGGGGAACGGGGAACCGGGAACGGGGAGCCGGGAACGGGGAACCGGGAATGGGAGAAAGGGAGAACGGGATGAGTAACGGCGGGAGCGTGGACCATTCGCCATGGGACGCCAGCTTCTCGCGCCGGGCGCTGCTGCGTGGTGCCGCACTGGCAGCGGCGGCGCTCGGACTCCCGGCGCCGCTCCTGGCATTCGGCGACGACCCAGACCATGAGCGCCTGACCGATTGGAGCAAGAGGCTCCGCGCCGAGGGGCTGTCGGCGGCGGAGGTACCTCTCGGACGGAGTGCCGTCCGGGTCGGCGAGCTGGCAACAGGTTCGCCGTACGTAGCGGGTACCATTGACGCCTACCTGGTCAGCAGCGCACGCCGCCCGACTCCTGAGCCGCTGACGCTCTCTCTCACCCAATTCGACTGCGTCACGCTGGTGGAGGCCTGTCTCGCGGTGAGTCGCGCGGCCAGTCAGGAGGAGCCGCCGACGTGGGACGATTTCGGGCGCGAGGTGGAGCGGATGCGCTATCGCGGTGGAGTGCGCCAGGGTTACTCGAGTCGGCTGCACTATTTCAGTGAGTGGATCAGCGATGGCGCCACCCGCGGACTGGTGCGGGACCTCGGGACCGAGCTGGGCGCAGTGGACGACAGTCGCCCGCTCCGCTTCATGACGGAACACCGGGGCAGCTACCCTGCCCTGTCAGACGATGCGGTGTACGCCGAAATTGGGGTGATGGAGCGACGGCTGGATGGAGCGGCGCGGCGCGTGATCCCCACAAAGCGCATTGCCGATGTGGCCAACGGCATCGAGACCGGCGATCTGCTCGCCTTTGCGACGGCGACCCCGGGGCTCGATGTGACCCACGCCGCGATGGCGTATCGTGAGGGCGATGGCACGCTGCGGGTACTGCACGCGCCGCTCTCCGGGGGTGTAGGTTGGCCTTGCGGCAGAGCAGC
>JANOFA010001129.1:0-8998 GCA_031413355.1 Gemmatimonadota bacterium
CAGCTGGGAGGCGATGGCCAGACGGGGGTTGTGGGGCAGCGACTCACCGACACGCTCATCGTTCGGGTCACCGACTCCAAGAGCCCGGCGCCCCGGGCAGTGGTCGGGCAGAAGGTCGTGTTCCAGGCCGTCGCGGGCGGCACCGGTGCCATCCTGATTCCCGACACTACGCTCACCGACATTGACGGCCAGGCCCGCTCCGTCTGGGTGCTCGGAACGCTGGTCGGCGCGCAGCGGGTCGAGGCGCGGGTCATCGCGACCGGGGCACCAGGGACGCTGAAGACTGCGTTCACCGCTACGGCGCTCGCGGACCAGCCCGACACCGTCTTCGCGCTGGCGGGCGACAACCAGAGCGGCGTCGTCGGCAGCATCCTCCCGACGCCGCTCACGGTGGTCGTGACCGACCAGTTCGGCAATCCACTGTCGGGGTTGACGGTCACCTGGAGTGTGCCGCCAGGGCAGGGGAGCGTGAGCGCGGCCACGACCGTGACGAGCGCGGCGGGGCAGGCCTCAGTGACGCGGACCCTCGGTCCCGGCTCCGGCGCCCAGACCGCCAGCGCCGCAGTCGTCGGGGTGGCAAGCTCGCCCGTCGTGTTCCACCAGACGGCCGCCGCTGGGGGTGCGGCGAGCCTCGTCATCGCCCGAGGCAACAATCCTCCGCGAACCGCACCGGTCGGGTTCCAGGATTCGGTCGTAGTCCGCCTGCTCGATGCCAACGGCAACGGTGTTCCCAACGGGAGCATCACCTGGGCTCCGGCACAGGGTGGCGCCGTGGCACCGGCGCTGAGCCAGACCGACGCGAATGGCTTCGCATTCACCTTCTGGACCTTTGGTCCCGCCGCAGGACCGCAGAATGTCACCGCGACGGCCGCGCCCTCCGGGTTGCAGGTGACCATCTCGGGCACCGCCACCGCCAGCCAGCCAACCACGATCGCGCGCGCCAGCGGCATTCCCGCCAGCTACACCGCGACGGTGGGTCAGGCGGTGAGTCCGGCGCCGTCGGTCAAGGTCACCGACCAGAACAACAACCCGGTGCAGGGCGTCAACGTTGACTTCGTGGTGACCAGCGGCAACGGCCAGGTCTCCGACGGTTCTGTCACCGCCACGGTCGTCACGATCCTCACCAACGCCGGCGGGATCGCGACGCTTTCATCCTGGACCCTCGGCTCGCTCGCTGGCGCCAACGCGCTGGAAGCCCGCGCTTTCGACGCCGCGAATGCCCCGTTGAGTGGCAGCCCGGTCGGCTGGACCGCGACCGGTCAGGCCGGCAGTGCCACGCAGCTTGCCGTTACCACCCAACCAGCGGCAACGGCGCAGAGCGGCGTGGTGGTCGGCACCCAGCCGAGCGTGCAGCTGCAGGACCAGTTCGGGAATACGGTGGCGCAGAGCGGCGTCGTGGTGACGGCGGCAGTCGCCGGCGGCGGTGCGACCCTGCGAGGGACGCTGACCGCCACCACGAACGCCGGTGGTGCAGCGAGTTTTGCCGGCCTCAATCTCCTCGGGCCGGTTGGCGGCTATTCCCTGCTGCTCTCCGCGCCGGGCCTCACCTCCGCGACAACCCAGTCGATCTCGCTTGCGGCCGGACCCGCGGCGGTGCTGGCAATCACGACCCAGCCCTCGCCCTCCGCCACCAGCGGTGTTGTTCTCGCTCAGCAGCCGGTGGTGCAGCTGCGGGATTCCGCCGGCAATGATGTGGCCCAATCGGGTACTGGCGTGACGGTGACGCTCGCGAGCGGTGGTCCACTGCTCTCGGGGACGCTCACGGCGATCACCGCGAGCAACGGGACGGCCAGCTTCGCCGGACTCACGATCACCGGCGCCTCCGGCGCGAGGACGCTGAGCTTTACGGCGGCCGGGCTCGCGCCTGCGGTGTCAGGCACCATCACGGTCGGCGCTGGCGTTGCGACGCAACTTGGAATCACTGTCCAGCCCTCCACCAGCGCGCTGAGCGGGTCGGTCTTCGCGCAGCAGCCGGTACTCGAGCTGCGGGACGTTAGCGGCAATCCGGTGCTCCAAGCCGGCGTGAGCATCACCGCGACTGTCAACGGTGCAGGCGTGATCCTGGGTGGGGCGACGACGATTCAGACATCCGCCGCGGGCACGGCGACCTTCGCCGGGCTCTCGTTGACCGGGCCGGCGGGCAATTACAGCCTCACCTTCACGGTCACCGCCGGCGCGACTGGCGTCAGCTCCGTCACCAGCGGCAGTATCGCGCTCGCGGCGGGAAGCGGGACGACGCTCACCCTCACCACCGTACCGCCGGCCACCGGCCAGAGCGGTGTCGCACTCACGCCGGCGACGGTGGTCCAGCTCCGTGACGGCTCGGGGAATCCCGCCGCGCAGGCTGGCGTCGCCGTGGTGGCGTCGATTGCCAGTGGTGCGGGCGGGACGCTCGGCGGGACCGACACTGTGCTGACTGACCCGGCCGGCGTGGCCACTTTCAGCAACCTGGTGGTGAGTGGTCCGGTCGGCGATTACACCTTGGCCTTCAACGGGACCGGCCTGACCGGAGTCACCGCACCTGCGGCGACCACGCTCGCCGCCGGTCCGGCGGCCAGGCTCGCGCTGCTCGTCCAGCCGGCGTCGACTGCACAGAACGGGGTGCTGTTCACCACCCAGCCGGTGGTGGAGCTGCAGGACGCCGCGGGCAACACGGTGAGTCAGGCGGGGACTACGATCACTGCCACGATCGCCTCAGGCGGCGGGACGCTGGGCGGCACCGTTGCCCAGGCGACTCTCGCCAACGGTCAGGCGACCTACACCGACCTCGTTCTCACCGGAACGGTCGGGCCGAGGACACTGGACTTCAGCGCGACCGGCCTCACCAAGATCACCAGCGCGACCATCACGCTCGCCGCCGGGGCCGGGACTACACTCGCCAAGCAGGCGGGCGACAATCAGAGCGGCACCGCCGGCTCGCCCCTGCCCATCGACCCGCAGGTCAAGGTGACGGACGCGAGCGGCAATCCGGTGGCGGGGGTCAGCGTCACCTTCACCGTGACGGCGGGCGGTGGAAGCGCCGCGGCAGTCGCAGTGACCGATGCCGCCGGACTCGCCTCCGTAACCTGGGCGCTCGGGACTGCCGCAGGGACCAACACCCTAGATGCGACAGCGGTGCTCGCCGGCGGCGCCACGACGGTGACGTTCACCGCCACCGGCCAGGCCGGCAGCGCAGGCAGGCTCGCCATCGCCACCCAGCCCTCGACGACCGCGGCGAGCGGAGCGGTCTTCGCCCAGCAGCCGGCCATCCAGCTGCAGGACGCGCTCGGCAACAATGTCACGACCAGCGGCGTCGCCATCTCAGTCGGCTCGAGCGGCAACCTCGGCGGCAATACCACCGCCTTCACGGTGAACGGCGTGGCGACCTTCACCAACCTCTCGCTCACCGACCTGGTGGGGAACTACAGCCTCACATTCACCGGCACCAATCTTACCGGCGTCACGTCGAACTCGATCGCGCTCACCCCGGGTGCCGCGGCCGCCCTCGTCGTGGTGACTCAGCCGGGCGCGACAGAGCAGAGTGGGGTCGCCTTCGTTTCGCAGCCGGTGATCCAGGTGGTGGACGCGGCCGGGAACGCCGTCGCATCCGCCGGCCGACAGGTCACCGCCGCGATCAACAGCGGCCCGGGCGGTACGATCAACCCCATTGGCCGCCAAGTCACGACCAACGCCTCCGGCACGGCGGCGTTCACGGCACTCACGCTCACCGGTCCGGTGGGCAGCTACACCCTTCTCTTCTCGACCGCCGGACTCGGCGCCGATGTCTCATCTAGCTTCGCGCTCGCCGCTGGTCCGCCCAGCCAGGTCTCGGCCAATTCGACGACCAGTCAGAGTGCTCCAGCCGGTACCGCCGTCGCGGCACCGCCGTCGGTCCTGGTGATTGATGGTGCCGGCAATCCGGTGAGCGGAGTGACGGTGAATTTCGCGGTCACCGCAGGCGGCGGTTCGCTCAACGGTGCGAGCACTGTCACGGACCCCGCCGGTGCGGCCACGGTGACGGCGTGGACCCTGGGCAGCTCCGCCGGGACCAACAGTGTCACCGCCACGGTGACGGGACTCAGCGGCAGCCCGGTGACGTTCAACGCGACCGGTATCGCCGGTAGCGCGACGACGATCACGCTGAATCTCGGCGACACTCAGTCGGCGACGGTCAATACCGCCGTGGTGACGGCGCCGTCGGTGAAGGTGACCGATGCGAGCGGGAACGCGGTCGCCGGTACGCTGGTGACGTTCACGGTGACCAGTGGCGGCGGCACGGTGAACCCGGTCACGGCGGTGGCCACCAACGCCAGCGGCATCGCCACGGTGACCAGCTGGACGCTGGGCACCGTGGCGGGGAGCAACACGCTGAGCGCGACGGCGACGGGCCTCAGCGGAAGCCCGGTGGCCTTTACCGCCACAGGCACGGCGGGCGCGGCGGCGACGCTGACCAAGGCTGCCGGCGACAACCAGACGGCGGGGGTCAGCAGCGCGGTTGCAATCGCGCCGCAGGTGCTGGTGGTGGATGCATTCGGCAATCCGAAGAGCGGTGTCAGCGTCACCTTCGCGCCCCAGGCGGGCAGTGGCAGCGTGACCGGCGGCACGACGACGACGAACGCCAGCGGCCTGGCGACGGTGGGGAGCTGGACGCTCGGGGCGACGGCGGGGAGCAACAGCCTCACGGCGACGGCCACCGGCAGCGGTATCAGTGGAAATCCGGCGACCTTCACTGCCACCGGCACGGCGGGGGGCGCGGCGTCGGTCATCGCGAACAGCGTGACGACGCAGTCGGCGACGGTGGGGACGGCGGTTGCCGCACCGCCGTCGGTCATCGTGCGGGACGTGTCGAGCAACCCGGTCGCGGGCGCGACGGTGACCTTCGCGGTGACTGTTGGCGGCGGATCGCTGGTGGGCGGGTCGCAGACGACAAACAGCGCCGGCGTGGCGACGGTCACCAGCTGGACACTCGGGACCACGGCCGGCAGCAACACCGTCACGGCGACGGTGAGCGGCAGCGGGATCAGCGGCAATCCCGTCAGCTTCACGGCGACGGGTACCGCCGGGCCGGCGGCGACGATCGCGCTCAACCTCGGCAACAGTCAGTCGGCGACGGTCAACACCGCCGTGGCGACGGCGCCGTCGGTGAAGGTGACGGACGCGAGCGGGAATGTGGTCGCGGGCACGCTGGTTACGTTCGCGGTGACCAGTGGCGGCGGCACGGTGAATCCGGTCACGGCGGTGGCCACGAACGCCAGCGGCATCGCGGCGGTGACCAGCTGGACGCTGGGCACGGTGGCGGGGAGCAACACGCTGAGTGCGACGGCGACGGGCCTCAGCGGGAGCCCGGTGACCTTTACCGCCACGGGCACGGCGGGCGCGGCGGCGACGCTCACCAAGTCGGCGGGCGACAACCAGACGGCGGGGGTGAGTGGCACGGTCGCGATTGCGCCGCAGGTGCTGGTGGTGGATGCGTTCGGCAATCCGAAGAGTGGTGTCAGCGTCAGCTTCGTGCCGGTGGCGGGCAGTGGCAGCGTGACCGGCGGCAGCACGACGACGAACAGCAGCGGCCTGGCGACGGTGGGGAGCTGGACGCTCGGGGCGACGGCGGGGAGCAACAGCCTCACGGTGACGGCTACCGGCAGCGGGATCAGCGGGAATCCGGCGACGTTCACCGCCACCGGTACGGCGGGTGGGGCGGCGTCGGTCATCGCGAACAGCGTGACGACGCAGTCGGCGACGGTGGGGACGGCGGTAGCCGCGCCGCCGTCGGTCATTGTGCGGGATGCCGCGAGCAACCCGGTCGCGGGTGCGACGGTCACCTTTGCCATCACCATCGGGACGGCGGGGAGCCTGGTCGGCGCCACGCAGACCACGGATGGAGCCGGTGTCGCCACCGTCACGAGCTGGACGCTCGACACGACGGCGCGGGCCAACAACACCGTCACCGCCACCGTCAGCGGCAGCGGAATCACCGGGAACCCGGTGACCTTCATCGCCACCGGCACGGCGGGCACAGCGGCCAAGCTCACCGTCAACCGGCAACCGTCCACCACACCCCAGAGCGGCGTCATCTTCCCGACCACGCCGAGGATCCAGGTCGCCGACCAGTACAACAATGCGGTGGCAACGACTCCTGCCGTCGTGATCACCGCCTCGGTGCTGACCAGTCCCGGCGGCACACCGGTGCTCACTCCGCTCACCGCAAACACCGTCAGCACGGGTCTGGCAACGTTCACCAACTTCACGCTCACGGGCCTGATCGGGAGTTACAGCTTCCAGTTTGACGCGACGGCGGCGGGCCTCGGCACGGTCAGTTCGGCTGCCGTCACCCTCACTCCCGGGCTCGCCACGGCGCTCACCATCACCACGCAGCCGCCCGCGAGCAGTGCCAGCGGCGCAGTGCTCACTCCTCCGTCCACTGTGCAGCTCATCGACGGCGCGGGCAATGCGGTGAGCCAGGCAAGCGTGGCAATCACGGCTGCGGTCGCGAGCGGACCGGGCGGGAGCAGCCTCACCGGTACCACCGTCGTGACGACGGGTGCGACCGGGCTCGCGACATTCAGCAATCTGATCCTGAACGGCTCGAGCGGCAGCTACACCCTCAGCTTTGCCGGCACCACGCAGCCCGCGGTGAGCTCATCCACTATCGTGCTCGGCGCGGGTGGCGCAACCAAGCTGGCCATCACCACGCAGCCCTCGAGCAGTGTCACGAGCGGTGCGGTCTTCCCGCAGCAGCCGGTCATCCAGCTGCAGGACGCATCCAGCAATCCGGTGAACCAGGCTGGCGTGCAGGTGAACGTGAGCCTCGCCTCCGGCAGCGGCACACTCGGCGGCACGACGACCGCCGTCACCAACGGCAGCGGCCAGGCGATCTTCACCAGCCTGCAGATCACCGGCCTCATCGGGAACCGGACGCTGCTGTTCGCGGCCTCGGGTACCTCGACGGCGACATCGAATACCGTCGGCGTCACCGCCGGTTCAGCGGCATCGATCGCGGTGGACGCGGGCGCGGGACAGAGCGCAACGGTCAATACGGCGGTGAGCACCGACCCGGCGGTGTTGGTGACCGATATCTCGGGCAATCCGGTGAGTGGTGTCAGCGTGGCATTCGCGATCGCGAGTGGTGGCGGCTCAGTCTCGGGCGGTTCAACGACCACGAACGGAAGCGGCATTGCGACGGTGGGCAGCTGGACCCTCGGCACCATCGCCGGCAGCAACAGCCTTACCGCGACCGCGACCGGCGGGGGCATCTCCGGCAACCCGATCACCTTCACGGCAACCGGTCTCGCCGGCACGGCGACGCAGCTCGTCATGGTGACGCAGCCGTCGAGCAGCGCGCAGAGCGGTATCGCGTTCGGGCAGCAGCCGTCGGTCCGGCTGGAGGATCAGTTCGGCAACCCCGTCGGGACCAGTGGCACCTCGGTTTTCGCGTCGATCGGCTCCGGCGGTGGTTCGCTCACGGGGACGACGACAACGAGCACCAGCGCCGGCGTCGCGACGTTCGCCGGCCTCACGATCACCGGCGCGGCGGGTCCACACACGCTGAGCTTCACCTCCGGCATCCTGGCGCCGGCGACGTCGAACACGATCACCCTCGGCTCCGGTGCAGCGACGACGATTGCCCTGAGTGCCGGTGATGGCCAGAGCGCAACGGTGAATACGGCGGTAAGCACTAATCCGGCGGTGCTGGTGACCGACGGAAGTGCCAACCCGGTGAGTGGCGTGACCGTGACCTTTGCGGTGGCGACGGGTGGTGGCGTCGTGACGGGCGGCAGTGCGACGACCGGCGTGAACGGCATCGCGACGGTCGGCAGCTGGGCGCTGGGGACAGTCGTCGGCAGTAACACGCTCACCGCCACCTCCGGCAGCCTGGGCGGCAGTCCGGTGACGTTCACGGCAACCGGTCTCGCTGGCACGGCGACGCAGCTCGACATGGTGACGCAGCCGTCGAGCAGCGGGCAGAGCGGTATCGCGTTTGGCCAGCAGCCGGCGGTGCGGCTGGAGGATCAGTTCGGCAACCCGGTCGGGACCAGTGGCACCTCGGTGCTCGCGTCGATCGGCTCCGGTGGTGGTTCGCTCGGCGGCACGGCGACGGTCAGTACCGTCTCGGGCGTCGCTACCTTTGCTGGACTCTCGATCACCGGGCTCGTGGGCGGGCACACCCTGAGTTTCACCTCGGGCATCCTGTCGCCGGCGACGTCCGGCACGATCACGCTGAGCGCGGGCGTGGCGGCAACGATCGGGCTGAGCAGCGGTGATGGCCAGAGCGCGACGGTCAACACAGCGGTGGGTATCAACCCGGCGGTCCTCGTGACCGATAATGCGGGCAATCCGGTGAGCGGCGTCAGCGTGGCATTCGTGGTGGCGACGGGTGGCGGCGGTGTGACGGGCGGCAGTGCGACGAGCGGCGTGAACGGCATCGCGACGGTGGGCAGCTGGACCCTGGGGACGATCGTCGGCGGTAACACGCTCACCGCCACCTCGGGGAGCCTGGGCGGCAGCCCGGTAACGTTTACCGCGACGGCCCTGGCCGACGTCGCCGATCAGCTCGTCTTCGCGGTGGAGCCAACCACGACGAACGCGTTTGCGACGATCACGCCTGCCATTGAGGTCTCGGTGGTGGACCAGTTCGGCAACCTTGTCACCGGCGCCAGTGACGCGATCACCCTCAAGATCGGGGTGGACGGGTCGGGAAGCGGCGCCACGCTGAGCGGGACGACGACAGTGAGCGCCGTGAGTGGAGTTGCGACCTTCACCGACTTGTCGATCGACCTCACTGGCAGCGGGTACCAGCTCGATGCCGGCGCGGCCGGACTCACCAATGGCCTGAGCGCGCTGTTCGATATCAACTGAGTGTGTCATGGCGCTAAGCCACTACAGGCCCGTCGTTTAGCCGTTCTCTACTCCGGGTTGCGCGCCCCGTGAGAGCTGCTTAAGTTCTGCCGCTCGCCCTGATGGTGAAACTGGTAGACACGCTATCTTGAGGGGGTAGTGCCGCAAGGCGTCGCGGTTCGAATCC
>JANOFA010001130.1:0-1183 GCA_031413355.1 Gemmatimonadota bacterium
CAGCGAGCGCACACCTACCGAGTCCCGTCGCGGTCGAGGCGGCCAGCGCGGCTGATCCACTGCTCCTGGAGCATCGGGTTGGGCCGCTCGCGCTGCTCTATGGCCTGGGCGTGATCGGCTATGTCGGTGGCGGATTCGGACGGGCCGGCCTGCACTCCGTGCTGGAGCCGGCGGGATGGAGTCTGCCCGTGATCACGGGGCCTTACTGCGACAACCATCGGGATGCCTTGCGCCTGGGGGCCGCCGGAGGTCTGGTATCATTGCCCGCCGCCGGAAGCGCCGGGGCGCTGGCTGGGCTGTGGGTGCGCTGGCTGCAGGACCAGAACGCCCGTCAGGCGGCGGGGCGGGCCGCGCGACGGGCGCTGGAGGATGACGCGGGAGCGGCGGACCGAATTGCCGGCCAGGTCGAACAGCTATTCGTTCGATGATCAACTGCCCCGGTACGACTCGGTACGTCGCGGCCGGTGCTACGGTCCGACTACGACACCTTCAATCGTCACCGCCCGCGGGACGATCAGGCCGAGCGTCAATGCAGTGATGACGAGGTCGCTGAACTTGCTGCGGACCTTGATTCGCACATCGGCCACCGACTTTCCGCCGGCCAGCTGGCTGGCCAGCGTCTTCCTGAGCGACGGCTCTGACAACTTCACGACTCCCCAGAGCCCGTACATCGCGCGACTTGTCACGCTGAACTTCGTGCCCTCGGCCGGAGCGCTCGCCGAGGAGGCAAGCGTGGCGGGGACACCAAGGGTCGTGGCATCCAGCGTGAGCGAGCACCCCGCCTGCAACGCGGTGAACAGCGCAAGGACCACGACCGGTACCAGCCGGTGCAACCGCGTCCGGGTCCCGGCAGCGAACACGCTCATAGGCCTGGCACCTTGAAGGTGTAGCTCACGCCGGCGCTCAAGACCGAGGGATTCACCCCGTTGTCACCCCACACCCGGTCGTACGCCACGCCAAATCCGATCCCGCCCAGCAGGCTGAAATCCACACCGCCGCTGATACCAAAGTGGTTATCTGTGTTGCTGTTGACGACCGTCGAGGTGCGGGAAACATCCAGGCGCGGCGCAATCCACGGCTTGATCGCCAGTGCGGGATTGGGAATCTTGAGCGCGATGCCAAGCCCCACCGGCATGTGGAGATCCTTTAGCCCGTTCCGCTGGGCGTACTCCGCACCGCCCTG
>JANOFA010001131.1:0-3258 GCA_031413355.1 Gemmatimonadota bacterium
CTCCAGGTCCGCAGTGCCTCGGTCGGAACGACCCAGTCGGCGGCCTGCTGGGTCGCCATCACTCCGAATAATCGATACGCCTATGTCACCAATACCGCGAGCGGCAACGTGAGCGGTTATCGGCTCGACGGTGACGGTCGCCTGACGCTGCTGGGCTCCGGCATCAGCGGGACCACCGGTGCCGGTCCGATCGACATGTCGATCACCCCGGATGGCCGTCGGCTCTTCACCCTGGATGGTGCCGCGCAACAACTCTCGAACTTTGCGGTGCGCGCAGACGGCAGCCTGGAGGCGGACCTACCCACCACCGGGCTCCCCATGGGCGCAAACGGCATGGCGGCCTGGTAACACGGCCGGCACCCGCGACTGCCTATGCGATCACGGGTGGGGCAAAGAGAAAGGCCCCACCGCTCCACGCGCTGAGGCCTGACTCGAGAACCATCGGGACGACAGGATTTGAACCTGCGACCCCTTCCACCCCAAGGAAGTGCGCTACCGGGCTGCGCCACGTCCCGTTCCGACTGGCTCCCTGCATCCCTGCCCGGGCAAAAGCGCGCCCGCGAAGGGCCGTAAGTGTAGCCCGGCGCGGGACGTATCGGTAGGGCCAGCAAACGCCCGCACTCGGGCGATTCCGGTCGGGTGCTGGGCGGTAGGCGGTAGGCGGTAGCTGAACGCTGACTGCTGAATGCCAACGGCCAACGGCTGACGGCTGATGGCTGACGGCTGATGGCTGACGGCTGATGGCTGACGGCTGACTGCTGACTGCTGACCGCTGAATGCCAACGGCCAACGGCCAACGGCCGCAGTGTAGCGCGGGGCCAACCTCGGGGTGATCATCATCGGACCCTTCCTCCGCCGATGATCCCAATACCGCATGACCCGAGGCCAGCCGCGCGGCCCATCCCAAGGCAGGAGGCGTACCAATCCACGAGGAGGCCATCAACCCACTCCCCCACAATGACTTAGGCTAGAGCCTCCCGCCGCGCCTCTCGCCGCGCCCCGCGGCATCCGTGCGACACCCCTACACCCGGCGGCATTCCGCCACGGGCCAAGGGGCTGCATCTTGCACCGTCCGGTGGGCGCCAGGCGATAGGCGGTGGATCCCGGGCGGGAGACGTTCGGCGTTCACCGTGTTGGCTGTACCACCCGCCTGCCGCCCATCGCCTATCGCCGACTCTCGATTCCCAACCCCACACTACCGACGCCCATGCATCGTCGCCTCTTCCTTCGCCGCACCGGTCAGACGGCGCTCGCTCTCGGCCTCCTGCCCCAGCTCTCCGCCTGCGGCCCCGGGGAACGCGGCGGCAGCGACGGGCCATTGAACGCGCTCCGCGACCGCTACTTCCTCAAGACGCTCGAGCTCAATCCGGTCACCGCCACCTACCTCGGTGGCGATGGATACGACCCGAGCCTGGCCCAGATCAACGGGCGGCTGCGCGACTGGCGCCCCGAGGCCCTCGAAGTCGAGCGCAACAGCTACAAGGACATCGAGGCGGCGCGACAGGCGATCGACCCGGCGAGTCTCTCACCCGGCGCCCGCATCGATCATGCGGTGCTCGGAGCGCAACTCGCCTTCCTGCTGCACCAGAGCGGCGACCTGCGGACCCACGAACGGATCATCGATACCTACGTCGCCGAACCGTTCCGGGGCATCGATTGGCAGATTCAGGGAATGACGGAGACCAACCGCCCAACCGCCCAATCGCCCGATCGCCCAACGACCCGCGGCACCGAAGCCGAGTGGCTCCTCGTCCTCGAACGACTCCGTGGCACCCCGATCTATCTCGAGACCGCGCAGGCCAACCTGCTCGCCGGCAGGAAGGCAGGCAATCTTCCCGATCATCGGATGATCGAGCGCGACGGGGTTGGCGGCGCCAAGGCGAATGCCGACTACTTCCGGAAGGCCTTTCCCGAGAGCGCCAAGACATTTCTGGGCGATCAGCCCTTTGCCGCCGCGCTGCTGCCCCAGCTCGCCGACACCGCCCGTGTCGCGGCCGACGCCTGGGAGCGCTTCGCCGGCTTCCTGCTGCAGACCTACGACCAGAATGACCTGACCGATCGCTACGCCGCCGGCGAAGCGGAATACGCCTGGCGACTCAAGCACGGCCTGCACCTCACCAGTAACACCGAGGATCTCTTCGCCTACGGTGCCGCCCAGGTCGCCGCATTCGAGACCCAGCTCTTCCAGGTGGCGGAAGAAGCCGCGCGCGATGCCGGCCTCTCACTCTCCTGGGCCAGCGATGCCGACCGCCGCAAGTCCGCCCGCGCCGTGATGGAGGCGCTCGGCAAGGACTCGCCCGCCAACGACGACGAGCTGTTCCAGTGGTATCGCCAGGCCGGGGAGCGCGCGGTGGCCTACGGTCGGGAGCAGAAGCTGTTCGACATTCCCGACGACTACCGCCTGGAGGTGACGCCCACTCCGCCGGTGCTGCGAAGTACGATCGATGCCAGCTACTACCCTGCCCCACCCTTCAAGAAGAGTGGCGTTGGTCGCTTCTTTCTCACCCCGACCGGCAATGATCCCGCGACGCTGCGAGAGAACAATCGCGCCTCGGTGGCCACCACGGCGATTCACGAAGGCTTTCCCGGGCATGATTGGCACTACAAGTACATGACCCAGTTTGCCAGGGAGATCAGCAACATCCGCTGGCTCACCCCCGGCGCGGTGGAGGACAGCTCCTCCATCTGGGAGGACTCGATGGCCGCGGAGGGTTGGGCGCTCTACGCCGAGGAGTTGATGGCCGAGCCGGTGGCTGGGCGGCCGCACGGGTTCTACACGGCGGCGGAGCATCTCTACGAGTTGCAGGGGCAGCTGCTGCGCGCGGTGCGGGTGCGGGTGGACGTCGGGATCCACACTGGACGGATGACGTTCACTGAAGCGGTCGACTATTTCGTCGAGCATGTTTCGTTTTACCCCGGGGCACGCCTCGCGGCGGCGACCGACCCCACCGCTCGCGCCATCACCGAGGGGGCGCAGCGCGCCATGTATCGCTACTCGAAGTGGCCCACCCAGGCGATTACCTACAACCTCGGGAAGTCCGCCATTCTCGACCTGCGCGACGCCCTCAAGCTGAAGGAGGGGACGGCGTTTTCCCCCCGGGCCTTCCGCGAGCGGCTCATGAAGATGGGCACCATTCCCGCGGGCTACTTCCGCGACGAGTTCCTGGCGGGCACTGTCTGATTCCCGTGCACTTCGGTTCCCCGGCCCCGCTGCCGATAGCAGAGGCAGACGCGGCAACCGGAGGCACCAATGGCGTC
>JANOFA010001132.1:0-2207 GCA_031413355.1 Gemmatimonadota bacterium
GTGGTAGCGCCCCACGTATAACCCACCCGCCTGAAGTTCCACCACTACTGTAATGCCGTGAAGGTCGGCATGACCGGGATGGAAGACGTGGCCGGTTCCCTGGGGCCCGGTCTCCTGCGCGTGGTCACCATGATCGTGGCCGTGGGTATGGGCCGCGCTCATACGACCGATGGCGCACAGTGCTGATCGAATGCCGCCGTGAGGTCGGCGGCAATCTGCTGCGGGGAACGGCCCTCGATCATGTGGCGGTGGACGAAGTGCACCACCTCTCCGTCGCGCAACAGCGCCATCGACGGGCTGCTCGGCGCGTAATCGCTGAAGAACTGCCGGGCCCGCGCGGTCGCATCGAGGTCCTGCCCGGCAAAGACGGTGACGATACTCCGCGGCTTGGTCGCATGCTTGAGCGCGAGCGACAGCCCCGGACGGGCGGTGCCCGCGGCGCAGCCACAAACGGAGTTGACGAAGACGAGCGTGGTACCCTGGGTGTCACTCATCGCGGCATCGACATCGGGGACGGTCTGCAGTTCGCGTACACCCATGCGGGTCATTTCCTCGCGCATCGGCTGAACCATCCGGGGATCGTAGGGCATCGTCAGGCAACTCCGTGAAAGTTCTGTGTGGTACCGTGGACTACTCGGCTGGCGGAACGAGAATGACTAACCTGGCCGTCAGCCCGTTCCGGATTCGACCGCTTCATCATGAATGGCGCTCTTGAGCGCATGCCATGCGAGGCTGGCGCATTTGACCCGGGAAGGGAACTCCCGCACCCCCGCAAATACCGCCAGCTTCGGGGGGAGATCAGCATCCGGACCGCCCTGCCCCATCACCATTCGGTGAAAGCTGTCGAACATCCGATCAACTTCCTCGACCGTCTTGCCCTTGACCGCCATCGTCATGAGCGAGACCGACGCCTTCGAAATGGCGCAACCGGATCCCTGGAAGGCGACATCGCTGATGCGATCGCCGTCCAGCCGGAGCTGGAGCGTGAAGTGGTCACCGCAGAGGGGGTTGTATCCCTCCACCCGGCGATCGGCGTGCTCCAGCACCCGGAAGTTTCGGGGCGACCGGTTATGATCGAGGATGAGGCTCTGATACAGCTCGCTCGCGCCGGTCATCAGCCAAACACCTGGCGCACCTCAAGCAGCCCCTCGATCAGCGCGTCGACCTCGCTGCGGGTGTTGTACAGGGCGAATGAAACCCGCACCGTCCCGGGGACGCCCAGCCGCCGCATCAACGGCTGCGCACAATGATGACTCGCCCGAACGGCGACGCCATGCAGGTCGAGGACGGTACCCACGTCATGGGGATGAATGCCGTCGAGCATGAACGACAGCACACTCACCCGCTCCGTGGCCGGCACGAACACACGCACCCGCGGTAGGTGCAACAGCTGCTCCGTGGCGTAGTCCAGCAGATCTGCCTCATGAGCGTCAATCTGCCCGCGGTCAAAGCCGCCGAGATACTCCAATGCGGCACCGAAACCGACCACCTGCGCAATCGGTGGCGTGCCGGCCTCGAAGCGCGCCGGCACTGGGGCGTAGGTCGTCTCCTCGAACGTGACCGACTGGATCATTCCCCCTCCGCCCTGCCACGGCGGCATCGCATCGAGCAGCGCTCGTCGGCCCCAGACGAAACCCACGCCGGTGGGCCCGTACATCTTGTGGGCTGAGGCAACGTAGAAGTCACAGCCGAGCGCCTGGACGTCGATCGGGAGGTGCGCGGTCGCCTGTGCACCGTCGACTACCACTACGGCGCCCACCGCATGAGCCCGGTCGGCGATCTGGCGCAGCGGGTTGACCGTGCCCAGCACGTTCGAGACGTGGGTCAGAGCCACGATCCGGGTGCGGGGGGTGAGAAGGTGGTCCAGCGCCGCGAGATCCAGCGTGCCAGCCTCCGTCACGGGAATGACCCGGATGACCGCGCCGGTCGCCTTGGCAGTCAGCTGCCAGGGGACGATGTTGGAGTGATGCTCCATCTCGGTCAGGAGAATCTCATCACCGGGCTTGAGCGTGCTTCGGCCGTAGCTGGCGGCGACGAGATTGAGACCCGCGGTCGTGCCGGCGGTGAAAATCACTTCGCTCGCATCCTGCGCCTTCAGGAATGCGCGCAGCGATTCGCGGACACCGTCGTATCGGTCCGTGGCGCGCTGGCTGAGGGTGTGTACGCCGCGGTGCACATTGGCGTGCTGTCGCAGGGCGTAGTCGGCC
>JANOFA010001133.1:0-2055 GCA_031413355.1 Gemmatimonadota bacterium
GCTGGCAGACAGCCAGCGCATGCGGGAGGCGATGCGCGCGCTGGAACTCTCCGTGGTGGTCGACGTGGCGATGACCGAGACGGCGCGCGAGGCGGACTACGTGTTGCCGGCTGCCAGCCAGTTCGAGAAGGCGGAAGCGACGTTCTTCAACCTGGAATTCCCACGCAATGTTTTCCACCTGCGCCAGCCGCTGTTTCCGCCGCTGCCCGGCACCCTGCCGGAGGCGGAGATTTACGCGCGCCTGATCGAGGCGATGGGCGAACTCTCAGAGCGGGACTACGCGCCGCTGCGGCGCGCTCTGCGCTTCGGTCGCGGCCTTGCATGATCGTCGACATGCGGTGGCGGCAGACATTGGACAGGGCGCGGATCTGGCCGTCGTGGTCGCGCAGGATGACGATCGGCTCGCCGGCGATTTCCATGGTGAGATAGTCGCCGGGATCGGGCAGCGCCTCGGACCGGCCGGCGCAGAGCCATTCGGCGGCAAAGATGTGCCGCAATTCAAGTGCTGCGAAATCGGGCGAGGTATAGACCGATTTCGGCATTGCGCGGGCCTGCGCGAAAGGGGTGGCGACGTTGGCGCGCAGCTCGTCGAGGGGGGTAAGGGCGTTCATGGCGGGCCTTTGGTTGGGACAGGCGGGGTGAACCCCGCCCTACTCGGCGGCTTTGGCCTCGGGATGGGCCGCATAGTGCCGGGTCACGGCCCCATCGCCCACAGGCCTGGCCCGCCACCGAATCGCCGGTGGCGCACCCGCTCGCCTTTGACGTAGCGGGGAGCATCCTGCGACGCTTCCTCCGGCGGTGGCGGGGTAACCATGGGACGGGTCGAGGGCTGCGCCCCCCACCGATCTGTCGCTCCGCTGCCCCGGCGGAAGCCGGAGCTGCCGTAGTCGGGCGTCCACAAGTTTGATGTCTTCGTTTCCTCGATAAGCCCCGGCGGCAGCGCCTGCAGGAAGCGCGATGGTCGTCCCGGCATGAGCGCCCCGCCGCGCCGCCGTGCCCGGGCCCACGAAAGGTACAGCTTGTCCTTGGCCCGGGTGATCCCGACATAGCAGAGGCGACGCTCCTCCTCCACCCCATCCGGCTGCTCCAGCGCCCGGCCAGAGGGAAAAAGCCCATCCTCCATCCCCGCGATGGCGACGACGGGCCACTCGAGTCCCTTTGCGGTGTGCAGCGTCATGAGTGTCACCCCCGCCTCCGCACCCGCCGTCTTGTCGTGTCCCGACAGCAGCGCGGCCTCGGCAAGAAAGCGCTCGAGCGGCGTCGTTGGCTCCTCATCATCTGCGACCACGACCTCCGACCAGTCGGCCGCACTCGCGACCAGTTCGCGCACGTTGTCCCACCGATCCGCACCCTCCGGCCCCTCATCCAGCAGCACCTTCTCGTAGTCGATACGCAGGATGAACTGCTCCAGCACCTGTGCCGGCGGCCAGTGGGCCCCCTCCTCGGCGATTACACTGATCAGGTCGGCGAACTTGCGCAGCGCCTCGCGCACGTTGGGCCGAAGGCCCTGGATCATCTCGCCGCCAGCCGCCGCGCTGAGCAGCGGTTTGCCCCACTGCCTCGCCGCTTCCTGCAGGGTGCCGAGGGCCGAATCTCCGACGCCGCGCTTGGGCACACCGATGGCGCGGATGAATGCCTCATCGTCCGCTGGATTGGCGACCAGGCGCACGTAGGCGAGCAAGTCCTTCACCTCGCGCCGGTCATAGAAGCTGATCGCGCCGACGATGCGGTAGGGCACGCCGGCGCGCCGGAACGCCTCTTCCAGCGCGCGCGACTGCGAGTTGGTGCGGTAGAGGATGGCCATCTCGGTGTAGTTCCAGTCGCCCTTGGCGCTCCGGGCGCGGAACTCCTTGACCAGCCACTCCGCTTCATCCCGTTCATCCGCCGCGGTCACGATCGTCACCGGCTCACCGCCCTGCCGCCGGGTGCGCAGCGTCTTGCCGATCCGGCCGGTGTTCTCCGCGATGACGCCGTTGGCGGCATCGAGGACCACCCGGGTCGAGCGATAATTGTCTTCCAGCCGCACCGTCGCGGTGCCGGGGAAGTCCCGCAGGA
>JANOFA010001134.1:0-1685 GCA_031413355.1 Gemmatimonadota bacterium
GCCGCGATGACACCCGGGGCAGCGCCCTGGCTCCGCAACCGCTGCTCCCGCAGTCGGGGCTCCAGGATCCGCTCCAGCCGGGACATGTCCCGGAAGCTGGTCACGTTGCTCCCGAGGTAGGTCACCTTGCCGTTCGCAACGGCATCCTCGGTCAGGATCAGCACACCATCCGCCGCATCGACCGGTCCATCCCGCAGCCCGATCTGCTGCACGATCGAATCCCGCAGGGCTTCCACCCGCCCACCCGCCGCTACACGCACAACCCGATACCGTGCCTTTGCGGCCGGGCCCTCGCCAATCGTGACGCTGTCGTACGCCGTCGCCAGGCGCTGGCCGAAACCATCCGTCGTCGCATCAAGGAGGACCAGACCCAACGCCCCGGTTTCCCGCTGCATCAGCGCACTCGGGAGATAGCCGAAGACGCCAAACAACACAGGAAAGAGGAAAGTACCGATCAGGAACGACTTGGTACGGACCCGCTCAATGAACTCCCGCCGAATGACTGCGAGGATCTTGTTCATACCGCGACCTCACGAGCCAGCGGGCGGGCAGCGTCCGGACCGACTTTCGCGATAAAAATGGACTCGAGCGACGGATCCACCACCTCGAAGCGGGACAGACCCACATCAGCCATGACGAGCGCCCGCAGGAGTGTCTCAGCTTTCACCCCGGCGGCAAGTTCGACCTCGGCGGTGCCACCCAGGTCGTCCGCCCTGAGAACCAGCGCGCGATCCTGCAGCAGGCGGTGTGCGGTGGCGGCATTGCTGGTGAACGTCAGGGCGACCTGGCTCTTGCCGAATTCACGCTTCACCTGGGCAAGGGGGCCATCCACCACCTTCTCCCCCCGCGCGACGATGACGATCCGCTCGCACATCTTCTCGGCATGCTCCATGATGTGGGTCGAGAAAAGCACGGTCCGACCACTCCGTGCCACGTCGACGACCACCTCTTTCATTACCTGGCTGTTGACCGGGTCGAGGCCGCTGAACGGCTCATCCAGAATGACCAGCTCCGGATCATGCTGCAGCGCGCCGGCAAATTGCACCTTCTGCTGCATCCCCTTGGACAGGTCAGAGACTTTCCGGGTGGTCCATTCGGTGAGGCCCAAGCGCTCCAGCCACGCCGTCGCACGCTTGCGGGCATCCCACCGGGAGAGGCCCTTCGCCTCGCCGAGAAAGGCCAACTGATCCAGTACCCGCATCTTGGGATAGAGACCGCGCTCCTCGGGGAGGTAGCCGATTCGGGTCGAGAGCTCCCGGCCGGTCCCGGGTTTGCCGAACAGCGTGACCCGGCCATCATCCGGCGTGATGATGCTCATGAGCATCCGGATGGTGGTTGTCTTGCCGGCACCATTCGGCCCCAGCAGGCCGAAGATGCAGCCGGAGGGGACATCGAGCGAGAGATCGTGGACTGCAGTGTGACCGGAGTACCGCTTCGTGATGTGCTCGGCCACAACGACGGATGTAGTCATGTGAATCCCGGAGGGTTACGTGGAGTGAGCGCCTGTACGCCCGGAGCTCCTGCGCTGTTTCGACGTGAACTGGATACATCGGCCTGCCCAGCACCGCAAAGGACGCCATGAATCGGCCGAGCCGTCGCCGGCACCTCGAATTCGGTTCGGCGCCAGTCGCGATCGCCGGGGGGCTCTGGCGTCAAGACGAGAGACCCCTATAATAGGCGCCTAT
>JANOFA010001135.1:0-10096 GCA_031413355.1 Gemmatimonadota bacterium
CAGGACCCCGCGCGGCGGTATCAGACCGTGGATGCGCTGATCCGCGAGGTGGATCGCTACCTCGCCGGCCAGCCGCTCGAGGCGCGACCCGACACGGTGGGGTATCGGCTGGGGAAGTTCGTGCGGCGGAACCGCGCCGCGGTGCTGGTGGGCGGAACGGTCGCGGCGCTGGTGATCGCGCTGGTGGGCTTCTACACCATCCGGCTTGCCTCGGCGCGGAACACCGCCCTGGCCGAGGCGGCGCGGAGCGAGCGGATCCAGCGCTTCACGCTCAATCTTTTTCGCGGCGGCGAGACGGCCGTGGCTCCGGCCGAGAGCCTCCGCGTGGTCTCGCTGCTCGAGGGCGGTGTACGGGAAGCCGCCGGGCTGGACCGCGAACCGGAGGTGCAGGCCGAGCTGTTCCAGACCCTCGGCACCGTCTTCCGGCAGTTGGGGAAGTTCGATCGGGCCGATTCCCTCCTGACCCGGGCCGTGGCGCTGCGTACCTCGCGGCGGGATACCACCAGCACCGACCTCGCGCGCAGCCTGGTGCTGCTGGGGCGGCTGCGTATCGACCAGGCCCGGCTGGAAGAGGCGGACAGTCTCATCCGGCGGGGACTTGGCATCCTCCGGCAGTCGCTGCCTGCAGATCATCCGAGTGTGGTCGACGCCTCAGTGGCGCTCGGATTGGCGCTGCAGAAGCGCGGCCAGTACGACGAGGCGATCGAGATCCTCGGCGGTGTGATTCAGGTGGACTCCGCCACAGGCGTTCCAGATCGGGATCGGGCGGCGCACCTCCGGGAACTGGGCAATGCGCACTTCTACGCCGGGCATTATCCCGTGGCCGATTCGCTTGGCCGGATCGTGCTCGCGATCGACCGTGCCGAATATGGTGAGCAGCATCCGGAGGTGGCCACCGACCTCGCCACCATTGGGGAAATCGAGGTGGTGCTGGGGAAATACGCCGATGCCGAGCAATCGTACCGCCAGGCGCTCGCGATTACCCGGGGCTGGTACGGGGAAGACCATCCCGAAAACGCCGCGAACCTCACCCGGCTCGGGCGCGCGCTCACCTATGAGCAGAAAGTGCCGGAAGCCACCATCGCGCTGGAGCAGGCACTGGCCATCCAGGAGCGGGTCTTCGGTCCGGTGCACCCGCAGACGGCGGAGGCACTGAATGAGCTGGGCAACCTGGCCTGGACCGAAAACCGGTACGACCTCGCAGAGTCTCGCTACCGTCGCACACTCGACATCTACCGCGCGGTGTTTGGGGAGCGGCACCAGTTCGTCGGGGTAGCGATGTCGAACGTGGCGAGTGTCCTCTCGGAGAAGAAGGACTACCGGACGGCGGAGGATCTGTACCGGCGCTCGATCGCGATCTACGAAGTGGAGCTCTCTCCCGACCACGTGAACACCGGCATCGGCCACATCAAGCTGGGCCGCACCCTGCTGCGGCAGCACCGGTACGCCGAGGCGCTGGTCGAGAGCCGCAAGGGGTATGACATCCTGATCCGGCAGACCGACCCGGCCACCAGCTTCATTCGCGCCGCCCGGCGCGACCTCGCCGCGGCCTACGATTCACTCGGCCAGCCGCAGCACTCAGCCCGGTTCCACGCCGAGCTGGCGGATACGGTCAAGACCGCGACGGGATCGTAGGCCGTGAGTCAGGCTCTTTCGCCCTTCACCGTTCAGCCCTACTTTGGCGCATGCCCTCCGCCGACCAGCTGCGGGTTTCTGCCATCATCGCCTTCCGTGAAGAGCTCGCGCGGCTCGAGGCCGAAGGCGTGCTCGCGCTCGAGCCCACCGTGCGCGAACGGATCCGCACGCATCATGATGCGACACTTGCAACGCTGGCTGCGGCTGGTGACGTGGACCTCACCGCCGCCGCGGCCCGGCTCTCGACCGGCATGCGGATCGCGACCCTGCTTGGCACGATCGCGCTCTCCGCGGCGTACGGCCTCTTCGTCAGTTCCCATTGGGGCACGCTCTCGCTCACGCTGCAGCTGGCACTCGTCTCCCTGCCGCCGCTGCTGCTCGTCGCCCTCACCCATGTCGCCGCAGCACGGGAACGATCCGGCTACGTCGCCTCGCTGATCGCCACGGTGGCGGCGATCGCCTTCGCCACCAACCTCGGTACCCTGGGCCAGCTCTTCAATCTTCCCGACTCCCGGGTGGCGCTCCTCGCCGTTGGCGCCTTTGCCATGCTGCTCGCCTATGGCTACGGTCTCACCCTGCCGCTCCTCGTAGGGATAGCCGGCATCGGTGGATGGCTCTGGACCCTCGGCGCCATCCCGCTCGGCCTCTGGTGGAGAGACGGTTTCGGCGTGATCGAGCCGCTGCTGCTGGTGGGGCTGCTGGCGCTGACAGCACCAGCCTGGATTCGCGGGCCTGCGAAGTTCGCGCCCTGGTACCGCGGCATGGGGGCCGCCGTGCTGGTCATTGGCTTCCTGTTTGTCGAGAACGTCGATGGGATGAGCGCCTTCGCTGCCTCCGATCCGCACACCATTGAGCTCGGCTACCAGCTGCTCGATGGGGTCGTACTCACCGCGCTCATTGCCTGGGGCATCCGGCGCGATCACCGCGTGGTGGTACAAGTCGGCTCGGCAGGCGCGGTCCTTTACCTGTTCATGCGCATGGTAGACTGGTTCTGGGACCTGGTGCCGCAGTGGCTCTTCTTCCTGCTGGTCGGCGCCTTTGCGCTGGCCGTCTTCCTGATCCTGCGGCGCCTTCGCTGGGCGCGGGTGGCGGCCATATGAGGCGGGCGGCCGCTGCCATGGGACTGGTCGTCCTGGCGAACGGCGTAGTGCTGATATCAGCTCAACGGGAACGGGCAGCACCCGCGAGTCGTACCACGGTCGCGGTCTGCGCCCGGCATGTGATCGGCGGAGGAACTTCCGACGATGCCCCCGCGCTCCGACTCTGGCTGGCGCCGGAGTCGCTCTCGACTCCGATCGGGCTCGACGTCGCAGGACTCCGGGCGCTGGGCTTTGCCGAAAGGGTCGTCGCTGCCGTTGGTCGGGAGCGTGACTCGACCTTTCGCCCGCCACGGGCGCGGCCGGCCTGGGTGCGGCTCCGGCAGCAGGGCGACTCGCTCGAGGAGTGGATCGTCCTCGAGGTTCGTCCGCTTCGCGAGGGGCGTGAGGAAGACTCGCTCTCCATCGTCGTCCGCGGCCTGGTGGTCATCCGCGAGCGTCCGGCCGCGCCACCGTCCGACTCCGCGCCCGGTCACGCCGCGATGCTCCCCGCCCATCCCACCGGGGTGGTCCATCCCGCCGTCGCCGAACTGATTCCGCCGAACTGATTCCGCCCCAGCTGCACCTCGATCATCGCCAGATCGCAATCCTGCGGAGCGGGCTCAGCGATACGGCGACATGCGCGGTGAAGCGGCAGGCGGTGATCGTCTCCGGAGCGAATGGCGGGATCTGGGTCGAATCGGTGCGTTGAGGAAGCCGGGCGCCCTCCGCGGTGACGAGCAGCATCGGTTGCTCTCACCCGCGCACTGGCACTCGACCCTGCTGCTCCATATCATCATCCCCGCAGCTGGATCCAACTGCCCCCCAAACCCCTGCCTGAGCCCTCCATGCATTTCCGCCAGTTCTACATCGGCTGCCTCGCGCATGCGTCGTACCTGATTGGCGACGAGGGGGAAGCGGTCGTGGTTGACCCCTCCCGAGATATCCAGATGTACCTCGACGAAGCGGAGGCGCATGGTCTCACCATCACCTGGGTCCTCGAGACCCACCTGCACGCCGACTTCGTCTCCGGCCACCGCGAACTTGCTGCACGCACCGGCGCCACCATCGGCATCGGCGCCAGGGCGGAAGCGGACTATCCCCATCGCGCCCTCAAGGAGGGTGACGAGATTCGGGTGGGGGGCATCATACTGAAGGTGATGGAAACGCCGGGCCACACCCCTGAGAGCCTCTCGTTCCTGATCTCGACCCCCGGCGGAGAGCAGCTCCCGTATGGGGTCCTGACCGGTGACACGCTTTTTGTGGGCGATGTGGGTCGGGTGGACATTCTTTCGTCCCGGCTCCCCGTTGCGGAGCTGGCGGGGCTGATGTACGACAGCCTGCACCAGAAACTGCTGACACTCCCCGACGAGACACGGGTGTACCCGGCGCATGGGGCCGGGTCGCTCTGTGGACGAAACATCGGCAAGGAGACCTGGAGCACGATCGGCCGCGAGCGCGCCATGAATGCGGCGCTCCAGCCGATGAGCCGCCAGGCCTTCATCGCCGAGATCACGCGCGACGTCCCAGAAACCCCGCGCTATTACCTCCACTCCCGCGATCTCAACAAGGCCGGACCCGCGCTGGACGCGGACCGGCCGATGCCGCCGAGTCTCACGCCCGCGCAGTGTGCCGAGCAAGCCCGCACCGGCGCGCTGCTGCTGGATACGCGCCCAGCCACGGCCTTCGCCCTCGCCCATCCGGTAGGTGCGCTCAACGTGAGCCTTGACGGACAGTTTGCCAGCTGGGTGGGGACGCTGGTCCGCCCGGATCAGCTGCTGGTGCTGATTGCAGACGCCGGCCGCGCCGGGGAAGCGGTACTGCGCCTTGCACGGGTGGGATACGAAAATGTCGTTGGAGTTTTCGAGGGCGACGTGGGACGGTGGGGGGCGGAGGGACTTCCTCTGGTGCAGCTGAATGGCACCTCCTGCGAGTCATGGCTCGAAGCCGGCCGCAAGGTCCTCGATGTCCGCCGCGTCCGGGAGTGGGATGAATTCCACCTCAAGGGCGCGACCCACATTCCGCTGGCGCAACTCCCGGATCGACTGGGCGAACTCGATCGCGTCGCTGAATGGGTGGTGGTATGTGCCGGCGGCTACCGCAGCAGTATCGCCGCGAGCCTGCTGCAGCGTGCCGGAATCCCCCGAATCCTCAACGGCACCGGCGGCATGGACGCCTGGCGTACGGCGGGCCGCCCGCTGGAGACCGGCGTGTGATCCATCTCCTCGACTCTCGAACTGTTGCACCCCGCGAATGCCCTGCTGGTACAGCTCCATCTCCTCCCGCGTGATCAGCCGCGCCGGCACGCCGCCCCAAGTCTCGTTCTCGCCGACCGGTGAGCCGGATCGACTTCCGCGTGTGCGCTGGCACACCTTCCCATGGGTGTGCGCCGCCCCACAGCTTCGCTGGGAGGATCGCAGTACATAGAAGGGCCCCCTCCCGAGATCCGGACCACCATGCGAAGAACTGCCTCCTCCCGCGGCGTGCTCACCGGCGCCAGCAAGGGGCTGACCTGGACCCTCACCACCGCGGCCGCGCTCTTCGCCGTCCTGGTGAACGCCCGCAACCTCGGCCTCACCGACTGGTTCGGCGCGGCGGGACTCAGCTTTGCCGATCATGCGGCCCAGCGGGTGCTGGTGACGCCGCGGACCGACTCGCTCTATGCCATCGGCGACACCACCATGCTCGCGGCCACCGTCACCGATCGTGTGGGCGCGGTGCTGGCGGGAGCCCAACTCCGGTGGGAGAGCCAGGATTCGAACGTGGTTGCCGTTGACTCCTCCGGCGCCGTGATCGCACGCGGGCCCGGACGGACCCTGGTGACCGCGCGGGTGCGCGACCACTCCGCCAGCGCCCTCGTGTCGGTGATTCCCCGCCCGGCACGGGTCATCATTCCGGGCGACAGCGCACTGCGGATCCGGCAGGGCGATACGCTCCAGCTCGCCGCCGTGGCGCTGGACGCGCGGGGTCACCGGATTGTCGGCGGTGCGCCGCTGTGGCACAGCGCCGACTCGGGGCTGGTCAGGGTCGATTCCTTCGGGACCGCCATCGGCGTTGGCGCCGGAATCACCCGGCTCCGTGCGGCGGCGGGAGACGGTAACGCAGAGGTGAGTGTGCGGGTCGACCTCGCGCCAACCGGGCTCCTCCTGGTGGGCGGCGCTGGCCAGCATGTGCCGGCCGGACATCGGCTGCCGGACCCGATCGTGCTGCGGGCCCATGCCGCGCTGGGTCAGCCGGTGTCTGGCATTGTCGTCCGCTTCACGCTGCCGGAGGGAGCGGGACGGGTCGAGCCCGACAGTGCCGTTACCGATCGGGAGGGACGGGTGGCGGTGAACTGGAGCCTGAGCCCCAGGGCCGGGCTGCAGCAGTTGCGGGTGCGCGTCGCTCAACTCGACAGCGTTGTGGTCGTCGGCGCCGAGGCCGACCCGGTCCCGGGTAACACCCGGATGGAGATCCTCGACGGTGACACGACCGGCACGGCGGGTGTCGCCCTGACAAATCCGATGAGGATGCGGCTCACGGATTCGTCAGGCGTCGCACTGGACGGGGTGCCGGTGCGCTGGACCGCGCTCGACGGCGGCAGCGTTGCCGGCGACGCGCGGACCGACTCGCTCGGCGTCGCGGTGGCGCGCTGGACCTTCGGCCCGCATGCAGGCCGGCAGCAACTCACGGCGCAGGTGGGCAACCCGCGCACCATCCCGGTGCTCAGGATCGCCGGATACGCACTGGCCGGTGCCCCGGCTGCGATCACACTCGAGGGAGGCCAGGCTCAGCGAGGGACGGCAGGGAAGCTGTTAGCCAAAGCCGTCGCGGCGACGGTGCGGGACCGGCACGGGAATCCGGTTCCCGGCGTCACCGTTCTCCCGGTGCCTGACAAGCGCAGCGGGAAGGCCGATTCCGTTGTCACCGATCTCAGGGGTCGGGCGGCCCTCCGCTGGACGCTGGGAACGGCGGTGGGGGCGCAAGCGCTGCGGCTCCACTTCGGAGAGGGGGACAGTGGCTTGTCCGTTCATGCGAAGGCTGGTCCGGCGGAGCCGGCGAGTCTCACCCTCCGGGAACTGCCCGGGAAGAAGACCGCCGGGGTTGCCGAGCAACGGCTGCAGGCGAATGTCCTGGATGCCTATGGCAACGCCGTCGGGGGCGTGTCCCTCGCGATCACCGCGTCAAACGGCCGGCTGGCGGTGAGCCGGGTCCGGAGCGACGACTCGGGACGGGCAGCCATCAGTTGGACCCCAGCCCGCTCGGTGGTGGAACAGCGACTGACGGTGCGCGTGGTCGGCGGGAGCCTCAAGGCGACGCATACTGTCCGCGCCGCTCCGAGCGTCCCGGTCGCGGCGGCCACGGCGAAACGGAAGAGCTGACACGCCCAGACCGTTTCTCATCCCGACACCGCCGCGGAGAACAGGAACATCATCGGCGTACTGATGCACCGCGGCCCGAAGGGTGTTCAGCTCGCTGCTATCGGCACGACTTATGAGCTGAATGCAGGGAGGGGAGCCGCTCTCATTCCCGGGGTCGACCTCCTCAAGGCCGTCCACCACAGCGCAGGCAATGGCCGCAGTCCCCACTCCCGGGTCCAGCGCCAGGACTGGCGGAGCGTGAGCCCCGCCAGCCGGTGACGATCAGCTTGCCGGACCGTGACCTACCGAACCTGCAGCGTCCAGCGCTGGTACGACTGTGTCGCTGAATACAGTCGCTGCCATGTCGGCTTGACTGTGCCGAGCGAATTCGGCGCGTCGGCCTCGAGCGCCATGGTGTAGTTGCTGTTCTTGGTCAGCACCGCACCCGTCGCGGTGGTCGACGTGCCGGTTGCTGGCAGCGGCAGGTGGAACAGCTGGTTCGACCCGGTGTGGCAGGCGAACAGTTGGAATGCCTCGTTGCCGATGGCCGTTCCCCAAGCCACGTCCACACAGAAGCTCGGATTGTAGACCGAGCGGAGCGACACACGCTGTGGGTCAACCCCCGCGATCGGCCCCGGGCGAGTCACGACTCCCGTCACCGTGAACCACTGCAGGGAATCGAACCCGGGCCCGTAGCAGAGTTCCGCGTTCAGTCGCACGTTGTTGGCCGGGAGGCCCTGAGGTCCGAGGCAGCGGTCGTAGCTATCGCCGGTCCAGTCGCGGAGGCGCACCTGCCGGCCGATCCAGGGATGACTGCCCCCGATGGGGAACGGCAGCAGAAGGGCGCTGGCCGCGTTGGCCTCAGCCACTTCGGTGGCCGTTCCTGTTTCCGGCTCGGTCACGGCAGTTTCGCAGGCGGCCAGCGCGCCCAGGGCAACAAAGGTGGAGAGAAGCGGGGTGAGCAGACGACGACGCATACAGCCTCCAGAACAGTTCAGGTGAGGTGCACTCCAACATCCTTCACCTGAGCAACGCAGCGGCGGAATCGGCGCTCTCACCACTGCGCCGCGTGCGCGGAACGGCCACCGATCACATTTCCGGATCTTCTCACTCAGCGCACGAGGCGATCCTCCGGGAGGTCCGCGGGCCTCCTTCCCGCCGTTGTGGAGTCCTTCTGCTCCAGTCTGGCGCGCCACTGCCGATACTTTATCCGTCGGAATGAGCCCGGGAGGGGCGCGACCATGCTTGAACTAGGATTCACGAATTTCGAAGGGGCGGCCCAGGCCGCCCTCTCATTTCTCCACCGGCGCACGGGGTTGCGCCTCTGGATGATCACCCGGGTCCAGGGCGACGACTGGATCGTGCTCAACGCCGAGGATCATGGCTACGATGTGAAGGACGGGACGGTGTTCCGCTGGACCGACTCCTTCTGCTCCCGCATGGTGCGCGGGGAAGGTCCAAGGATCGCGCCACGATCGGATGACATACCCGCCTATGCAGAGGCGCCCATCGGCCGCCAGGTCAAGATCGCGGCCTACATTGGCGTACCGTTGATCGGTGTCGACGGGAGTCTGTTCGGTACGCTCTGCGCCATCGATCCCGAGGAGCAGCCCGCGGCGCTGGAGGGGGAGCTGGAGCTGGTGGAGATGGTCGCCGGCCTGCTGGGTTCGCTGTTGCGGACGGAAATGCAGTTCGCCGACGAGATCCGGCATGCCGAGCGGGCCCACGTGGAAGCCCTGAGCGATCCGCTGACAGGACTCTTCAACCGCAGGGGCTGGAGTCAGCTCCTTGCGCGCGAGGAAGAGCGGTGTCGCCGTCATGGGAATCCCGCCGCCATCCTGGCGGTCGATCTTGACGACATGAAAACGGTCAACGATACGCTCGGTCATTTCGAGGGGGATAGGCTTCTGCAGCGAGCGGCGCAGGTGTTCGGAACCGTGGTGCGCGGTCAGGACGTCGCCTCCCGGGTGGGCGGCGACGAATTCGCCGTTCTGGCTGTGGAGTGTGCTGCTCCCGCGGCGGCGATTCTGCTCTCGCGCCTCCGCTTGGCCTTTGCTGCCGCTGGCATCAACGCCTCGATCGGCCTCGCCATACGGGATCCCTCGCGCACCCTGCAGCACGCGTGGGAGGACGCGGACCGCGCCATGTACCTGGAGAAGAGCCTGAAGTCGACCAATTCACGGCCCGTCAAGGAAGAGCTCCTCGGTCAGCCGTCACCGCCGGGGTGAACCGCATGTAGGAAGCCCCCGGACGTTTCACACGTTTCTCTGCGAAACTCGCTCGATGCCCAGCCGTACTCCTCAGCATCCCACCGCATGGAGTCTCACCTGGGTCATCTCCTGAGCGACCTCCGCTACGGCGGCCGCATGCTGATCAAGCAGCCCGGTCTGGCCGCCATATCGATCCTCGCGTTTGCCCTCGGGATCGGCCTCACCGCCACCATGTGGAGCATCACCTGGGGTGGTATCCTGCGCGGCCTCCCATTCGACGAGGCCGACCGCATCATCCATCTTGAGCGCGCACGCCCCTCGCACGACATCGAGGGCTATGGTGTTCCCGCCAGCGACTTCGCCGCCTGGCGCGAGCAGCAGAAGAGCTTCGAGGATCTCTCCGCCTTTTCCGAAGGCACGGTCAATCTGAGCGGCACCGAGGGTCCGCCGGAGCGTTTCGAGGGCGGCTTCATCTCGGCGGTCACCTTCACACTGCTCCGGGTGCAGCCGCTCCTGGGGCGGAACTTCACCGAGGAGGAGACCCGGCCCGGTGGTGCGGCGGTGGTGATCATCGGCTGGGACCTGTGGCAGAACCGGTTCGGCGGCGATCCGGCGATCGTCGGCCAGAGCCTCCGCGCCAACGGCGTCACCCGCGAAATCATCGGTGTCATGCCGCGCGACTTCCTCTTCCCGACCAACGCTCGCCTCTGGCTGCCCAAAATCGTGGACCCGCTGGCCGATGATTGGGGCGACGGCGAGCAGTTCGAGGTGATGGGGCGGCTCCGCCCCGGGATCACTCTGGCACTCGCGCGGCAGGATCCTTCCCCCTGCTTGT
>JANOFA010001136.1:0-2097 GCA_031413355.1 Gemmatimonadota bacterium
CCACCTGCTTCCTGCCACCTGCCACCTCCCTTGTCCGTCCCCACGATCATCCCCCTGAGCCTCCTCGAGGCGCTCCGCAACCTCGACACACCGGTCGAGGACGGGCTGGAGGAGTTGGCGGGCGAGATGGTGAACAAGCGGCTGGGGCTCTCTTCTACTGTAGCGGCGCAGATCGCCCGGTATCAGGAGATGGTGCGCAAGGGCGAGCCGGTCACAGTGGATGAGGCGATCGCGGTGTTCCGCCTGGCCGGCCGGCGGGAGGACGCCCAGCTGGTGTTCGCCGATGCGGGCCGGCGGGCGGCACGCCACGCCGCGCGGGGCGGTCCGATCCTCTCCCGGGCCGCGGTGCGGGTGATGCCCGGCGGGCTGGGGCGGTCCTTCGGCGCGAGTGCCGCCGTGCGGGCCGCCAGAAAGGTGCTCGGCGCCGAGCTCGACGTCGAGGCGGGGGGCGCGGTCGGCCGAATCACCAGGCCGCTTTCAATAATTGCCGCGCCCGAGGGAGAGGCCTGCACCTTCTATGGCTCTGCGCTGGCCGAAGTGCTCCGGCTGCTGACCGGATTCGAGGGGGCGATGGCCCACGAACGTTGCCGAGCACGGGGCGACGATCGCTGCTTCTGGCGTGCAACCGCGGTGGGAGGATACGACTGATGCTGTTGCCCGACGTGAACCTGGCCCTGGTGCGGACGGCCCTGGGCGAGATGGGTCTCGATGGCTGGCTACTGTTCGATTTCCGCGGGATCAATCCGATCACCGCCCGGATGATCGGTCCGATCGGCTTCTCCAGTCGTCGGCTGTTAGTCTTCCTGCCACGAGTCGGGGAGCCGGTCGCGATCGTGCACAAGATCGAGCTCAAGCCCTTTGCCAACTTTCCCGGCCGGGTGATCGCCTACGCCACCTGGGAGTCGCTGCATGCCGCGATCAGTGAAGTGGTCGGCGGCAGGCAGGTGGCGATGGAGATCTCGCCGGATGATGCGGTGCCCTATCTCGACCGGGTGCCGTTCGGGGTGGTCGAGCTGATCCGGCGGCTGGGTGGGACGGTGCGCCCATCGGGAGCGCTGGTCACCCGGTTCGCGTCGGCCTGGTCGGCGGAGGAGCTCGCCGGGCACCTGGTGGCGGCGGAGGCGCTGGCGGAGATCGCCCAGTCCGCCCTGCGCCGCGCAGTCCGCCTCGGCGGGACCGGGCTGACGGAGTCGCAGCTGCAGGCGGAGGTGGTCGACGCGATCCATGCGCGCGGGCTGGTGTTCGATCATCCGCCGATCGTGGGCTTCGGGCCGAATGCCGCCAATCCGCACTACGAGCCGATCCCGGGCCAGGACCGCACGCTGCAGGCCGACGAGGTCGTGCTGCTCGACCTCTGGGCCGGCAGCCGGCTGGGGACGGTTTTCGCCGATCAGACCTGGATGGGGTTCTCCGGCACCGTGGTGCCGCCCAAGGTGGCGGAGGTCTGGCGCACGGTGCGGGATGCGCGGGATGCCGCGATCTCGCTGGTGCGGCGGAAGGCGGGAAAGGAGCCGCTGTTCGGCTACGAGGGCGACGCCGCGGCGCGCGGGGTGATCACGGCGGCGGGCTATGGCGAGTACTTCGTGCACCGGACCGGCCATTCGATCGACCGCGATCTGCACGGCTCGGGGCCCCATCTCGACAACTACGAGACCCATGATGACCGGGAGATCCTGCCGGGGGCCGGCTTCTCGATCGAGCCGGGGATCTACTTGTCAGGCAGCTTTGGGGTGCGCAGTGAAGTGAACATGGTGTGGGCGCCGGAGGGCCCGCGGGTGACGCCGGCGGTGCCGCAGGTGGAGCTGATCACGCCCTGAGAAACCGCCGGAAACCGGGAACGGGGAACCGGGAACGGCATGACCGTACGAATTTCCGGTTCGCGCTCGAATTGTCCGATTGGGTGGCTTTCCGGTACCCCCTTCCCGGTTCCCCTTTCCCGTCTTTTTCATCGAAGTTCCAGTGTTTCATGCAGTTACGCGGTCGTTCGTGGCCGAAACTCGCCATGTGACCCTTCCTTGACACGTGATTTTAGTCACGTCATATTGTTGCCACCCAATCGGGCCGCGATTGGGACAATTCGCTGAAGACGCAGTTCGC
>JANOFA010001137.1:0-1479 GCA_031413355.1 Gemmatimonadota bacterium
GCGTCGACGGTCTGGTCCACCCCGTCGTCGCGGAAGCCCTCGCGCGCCGCTTTCGCAAATGAACTTTCGGGAGCAGTTGCGGGCTCGGGCACAGGCCCGGCCCCGCAGGATTGTGCTGCCCGAGGCGGAGGATGGGCGGATTCAGGCCGCCGCGGCCATTCTCCGAGCCGAAGGACTCGCCGAGCCGATCCTGATCGGCCCGGGCGCGATTGAGCCGAAGCGGGATGACCGGCTGCCGCGGGTGGCCGAGTGGCTCCGGGAACGGCGGCCGGACAAGGTGCACGACGCGGTGCACGCCCTCGACCTCGCCACCGATCCGCTTCGCTTCGGGGCCGCGCTCGTCGCCCTCGGCGAGGCCGACGGCTGCGTTGCCGGGGCGGCGTCGTCCACCGCCGACGTACTCCGTGCCGCGCTCTGGGCCATTGGCCCGGCGCAGGCGATCCGCACCGTGAGCTCCGCGTTCTACCTCGCGCTGTCGGACGGGCGGGTCTTCACTTTCACTGATTGTGCGGTAGTGCCCACGCCAAGCGCCGAGCAGCTGGCGGATATCGCCCTTGCGGCTTCCCGCGACCGCGCACGCCTCGTCGGCGACCAGCCTCGGGTGGCGTTCCTCTCTTTCAGTACCCGTGGCAGCGCGACCGGGCCATCCATTGACCGGATGCGGCAGGCAGCCGACCGTTTCCGTGCCATCGCCCCGGAGATTCCCTGCGATGGAGAGTTGCAAGTCGACGCCGCCCTCGTGCCGGAGGTCGCCCGGCGGAAGGCTCCCGACTCCGCCCTGGGCGGGAATGCCAACATCCTGGTCTTTCCCGACCTCGACAGCGGCAATATCGGGTACAAGCTGGTCCAGCGACTGGCCGGGGCCGCGGCGCTGGGCCCCCTGCTTCAGGGGCTGGCCCGTCCCATGAGTGACCTCTCGCGCGGGGCGTCCGTCGAGGATATTGTGGAGGTGGCTGCGCTGGTCGCTGCCCAGGCCCAGGACGGCTGAAGTTCAACTTTCGAGGAAATCCCATGGCATTTTCGGCGAGCAAAGACGCCAGTGGCGTGTACCTCATCCGAGTCGAAGGCCAGCTCATCGTGGGCAACCGTCAGGAGTTGAAGGCCGCGGTGCAGGAAGCCCTCGACAACAGCGAGCGCCGCTTCGTCATCGACTTCTCCCGCACCGGGTACATCGACTCCTCCGGGCTGGGGGCGCTGGTCTCGATCTCCAAGAAGGTCCGCGAGCAGGGTGGTGACCTCCGCCTCTCCGGTCTGAACGAAGACCTGCGCTCGCTCTTCGAACTGACCAAGCTGGATACCCTCTTTGCCATCAGCGACACCGCCGAGCGGGCGCTGGGAAGCTTCGCCGCGTGACGGCGCCGCTGGCCGCCACCCTCCGGCTCTGTGTCCGCCGCCGCCGTGTCCCCAACGGGACCGGTGCGGTCGTGCAGGTCTCGCTCCGGGTGCCGAGTGAAGTCGGCTGCATCGAGGAAGTGGTCG
>JANOFA010001138.1:0-6696 GCA_031413355.1 Gemmatimonadota bacterium
GGTGTACGCCAGCAGGCCGTAGATGGCCAGCGAGTCGTAGGGCGAGAGGCCGAGATAGAGCGATTGAAAGGTCAGCGCCTGCTGCAGGCGCTCATCCTTGAAGTACCGCTTCACCATTTTCTGCAGGTCACCCAGCGCATCCCGGCCGAACTTGAGACTGAGGTTGCCGAGCATCGCCGTCGGCTGATGCATGTTGCGGCTGATGAAATCGATACCCTGCGTGTAGAGGCTGCCGGTGTGCGCGATGAACTCGAGCGCCCGCGGTGTGCAGCCCGGCTCGATGCGCTCGAGGTTTTCCAGCAGCTTGTTCAGCGTGCTGGTCATTTCCAACTGGGTCCCGTCGGCGAAGTGCAGCCGGTAATACGGGTCGCACTGCACCAGGGTGACGTAGTCCTCCAGCCGCCGGCCCACGTCGTGGAACAGCCGGCGCCAGACCTCGGTCATCATCACCATCGAGGGACCGGTATCAAAGGTGAACCCCTTCGAGGTCCACTGCCCGGCCCGTCCGCCCGGGATATCGTACTTCTCGAGCACCGTGACCCGGTAGCCGGCGTGCGTCAGCCGCACCGCGGTGGCCAGGCCGCCAAGGCCGGCACCGATGACGAGTGCCGTGCTGCCGCCGCCCGGGGCGGAAGCTCCACGGTCAGTGCGTGCCGCGCGGGGAGGCTGAGAGATCGCAGTCACATTCATGCCAGGCGAGTGACGAGAATCGGCGCCGAGGTCGGCCGGGTTTCCGGGATGGCCGCCGAACCGACCTTGAGGCCAGCACGCCGCAGCCGCGAACTGTTCATTTCTGCGCCTTCGCCACCGAGCACCACCAGCGTCCCGGGAGGCACCAGCCGCGGCAGCCGGCGCAGCTCGGGCAGCCGCGCGAGGACGTTGGCCGGATTCGCCCCCGACAGCGCAACGACCCGCGGCACCAGCGTCCACGCCGCCTCGGCGACATCCTTGAGCGGGAGATTGGCACCCAGATACTCGATGCGCCAGCCCCTTGCCTTGAGCAGGGTCAGCGTTACCAGAAAGCCCCACTCGTGCTGCTCGTCCGGCAGGCAGGCGGCCAGTATGACCGGCCCGCTGTTCTGCCCGCTCGCCAGCTCCTGCTTGAGCATCTGCACCACGACCTCGCTGGCGAGGTGCTCGACTGTGATGCTGAGCTTGCCCAGCGCCCAGAGATCGCCAAGCAATTCACCGAAGGGCATGATGATCTCCCGCCCGAACTGCTCCAGGTCGATGCGGCGGCGATGCTCGGCGAGCAGGCTGGTCAGCCGGTCGCGGTCCAACCGCTTCGCCGCCTCCAGCAGCGACGACAGCGGCGACCCATCGGTCACCCGCCCCTCGGCGCGGGCAATCACCGATTCCCGTGGCTCCCGGATCAGGTCGCCGATACGCTCGCCCGCCACAGTCAGCCGGGCGAATGCCCGCAGCAGCGCCACCTGCTCGCTGGTGTAGACCCGGTAACGATTCGGCAGGCGCTCCGGCCGGACGACTTCGTGCCGCCGTTCCCAGGCGCGCAGTCGCGCGGTGGCGAGGCCGGTCAGCTCAGCGACCTCATGGATTTCATAGGTCCGCGTCGAGTTCAAGGCAGTCATGACCAATCTCACGGTCTGGGTGTTTGTTCAATGTTAATGCCATAAACACTGAACAAGCATACCTACCCGTCCCGTCCCGCGCCAGCACCTGTTACTTTCTCGCGTCGTCACCGGAGCTTTTCCGGCCGGCGCCCGCCCTTTCGTCACACCCCGCGACGGACCATTGCATGAGCCGAACGACCTGGCCCACGATCAATTCCCTGCGCGTGCTCGCGATGGACGCGGTCGAGCAGGCCCAGTCGGGCCACCCCGGCACACCCATGGCACTGGCGCCAGCGGCCTGGGTGCTGTGGGACGAGTACCTCCGCTTTGACCCGGCCGATCCGGCGTGGCCCGACCGTGATCGTTTTGTGCTGTCCTGCGGCCACGCGTCGATGTTGCTCTACGGCCTGCTGCACCTGAGCGGATTCGATCTCTCGCTCGACGACCTGCGGAACTTCCGCCAATGGGGCTCGCGCACCCCGGGACATCCCGAACGGGGTCACACCGCGGGCGTTGAGACCACGACCGGACCGCTGGGTCAGGGGGTGGGCAACGCAGTGGGGATGGCCATCGCCGAGCGGTTCCTGGCCGACCGATTCAACCGGCCGGACCTGAACATTGTCGGGCACCGGGTCTGGGGATTCGTGAGCGATGGCGACCTGATGGAAGGGGTGGCCAGCGAAGCGGCCTCGCTCGCCGGCCATCTCGGGCTCGGGCAGCTCAACCTGATCTTCGACAACAATCACATCACGATTGATGGCGACACCGCGCTCTGCTTCACCGAGGATGTGGGTCGCCGTTTCGAGGCCTACGGCTGGCACGTCGTGCACGCCGAGGACGGCAATGATCTCGCAGGCATCGCCGCGTCGCTCGCCGCCGCCGCCGCCGAGACCCATCGCCCGTCGCTGATCATCCTGCGCACCGTGATCGGCGACCCCGCCCCCACCAAGCGCGATACCTCCGGCGCACACGGCGCACCCCTCGGTGCCGAGGAGATCAGGAAGACCAAGGCGATCCTCGGCTGGCCCGAGACACCGTTTCATGTCGCGCCGGAAGCGGCAGAGTGGAAGGCGCACTGCCTCGCCCGTGGCAGCGAGGCGCACCGTGCGTGGGATGGAGTGATGGATCGGTACCGTGCCGCCCATCCGGAGCTCGCCGCCGAATTCACCGCGTGGCTCAGCGGGGCGCTGCCGAACGGCTGGGACGCGGGGCTGCCGGTGTTCACTCCCGCCGATGGCCAGCTCGCGACCCGGCAGGCGTCGGCGAAAGCGCTCAATGTACTCGCAACGAAACTGCCCAACCTGATTGGCGGCTCCGCCGACCTCGCCGAGAGCACCGGCACCGACCTCAAGGGTGGCGGGAGCTTCGCGGCGGCAAAGGTCGGCCGGAATTTTCATTGGGGCGTACGGGAACATGGGATGGGGGCGGCGCTCAACGGCATCGCCGCCCACGGCGGCCTGCGCCCCTTCGGCAGCACCTTTCTGATCTTTGCCGACTACTGCAAGCCCGCGATCCGGCTGGCAGGGCTCATGGGCCTGCCGGTCATCTACGTCGGCACTCATGACTCCATCGGCCTGGGCGAGGACGGCCCGACCCACCAGCCGATCGAGCAGCTCGCCATGCTGCGGGCGACGCCGAACGTCACCGTGCTGCGCCCAGCGGACGCGACCGAGACGGTCGAGGCGTGGAAGATCGCGATTGGCCGCACGGACGGACCCACGATCCTCGCGCTTTCCCGACAGAAGCTCCCGATTCTCGACCGCACGACGCTGGCGCCCGCCGACGGAGTCCGGCGTGGCGGATACATCCTGCTTGATGCGCCGGGCGGTACGCCAAGCGTCATCCTGCTCGCGACGGGGGCGGAGGTGCATGTCGCCCTTGCCGCCGCAGCCGCGTTGCAGGCGCAGAAGATCGGGGCACGGGTCGTCTCGCTGCCGTCATGGGAACTCTTTGCGGCGCAGTCGGCCGCCTATCGAGAATCGGTGCTACCCGCGGCTGTCAGGGCCCGCGTCGCCATCGAGGCTGCCAGTCCCTTTGGCTGGCACCGCTGGGTGGGCGACTCCGGCGAGGTCCTGGCGCTCGACCACTTTGGCGCCTCCGCACCAGCGGACCGGCTGTTTCGCGAATTCGGGCTGACGTCGGAAAAGCTGATTGAGGTCGCCAAGCGGGTACTCACGAGCTGACGCTGGACGGGCGACGGGGTTGCCCGTCGCCCATTGCCATCCGCCCCGCTATTTTCCGCCGCCATGACAACCAACCCGCTGATCCGCCTCGGCCAGCTCGGCCAGAGTCCCTGGTATGACTTCATCACCCGCGATCTGGTTACTTCGGGAGAGCTGGCGCGACTGATCGCCGAGGATGGGCTGCGGGGGATGACGACCAACCCGACGATCTTCGAGAAGGCGATCGGCGGCAGCGAGCTGTATGACGACGACATCCGCCGGCTGGCGGCGGAGGGCCGACGGCCATCCGAGATCTTTGAAGCGCTCGCAGTCGAGGACGTGCAGGCGGCGTGCGACCTTTTCCAGTCCATCTACCGGGAGAGCAAGGGTCTCGACGGCCTGGTCTCGATGGAAGTGGCGCCGACGCTGGCGCACGATACGGCGGGGACGATCGCCGAGGCGGAGCGGCTCTGGGCCCGGATAGCGCGGGCCAACGTGATGATCAAGATCCCGGGCACGCGCGAGGGGTTGCCGGCCATCACCCATTGCCTGTCGAAGGGCATCAACGTCAACGTCACCCTGCTGTTTGCCGTTGAACGCTATCGCGGGGTGGTGGAGGCGTTCCTGAGCGGGCTGGAGCAGCGCAAGGCGCGGGGCGAATCGATCCGGGGCATCGCGTCGGTCGCGAGCTTCTTCGTCAGCCGGGTGGACGGGAAGGTCGATGCGCTGGTGGGCGCCACCGATCTGAAGAGCCAGGCAGCGATTGCCAATGCCTGCGCAGCGTACGCGGCGTTCGAGGAGCTGTTTGGTTCGGCTCGGTGGAAGTCGCTCGCCGCCGCAGGAGCGATCGTCCAGCGGCCGCTCTGGGCGTCGACCAGCACCAAGGATCCCCAGCTCCCCGATGTGTATTATGTCGAAGCGCTCATCGGCGACCTCACGGTCAACACACTCCCGCCCGTCACTTTTGCCGCCTACCGCGACCACGGCAAGCCGGCACTCCGCATCCACGACGGCATGGCCGACGCGGCAGTGACCCTGCGCCGGCTGGCCGAGGCGGGGATCCAGCTCTCCAGCATCACGGCGGCACTGGAGACCGAGGGAGTGGCCTCATTCGCGGCGAGCTTCGCCTCGCTGCTCAAGGTCATCGAACAGAAGGCGGCGGCGCTGACGCCGACGGCCTGAATCCGGACCGGTCCCCGTGGGGGCCCCTACCCCAGGAACAACCGGTACGCCGGATTCTTTGTCTCGTCGACGAACGGATAACCCAGACCCTTCAGAAATTTCCGGAACGCTGCCATCTCTCGTGACGGCACCTGGATCCCGACCAGCACCCGGCCGTAGTCCGCCCCATGATTGCGGTAATGGAACAGGCTGATGTTCCAGGCGGAGCGCATTGCGGTCAGGAAGCGCAGCAGAGCTCCCGGCCGTTCGGGAAACTCGAAGCGATAAAGCAGCTCGTGACTGGCGAGCGGCGCGTGACCGCCGACGAGGTGGCGCACATGCAGCTTGGCCATCTCGTTCTCCGACAGATCCAGCGCCGCGAACCCGCGGCCCCGGAGCCTCCGCACGACTCGGCTCGTCTCCGCCCGCCCCTGGACCTCCAGACCCACGAAGACATGCGCATGGGTCGGGTCGGACATGCGGTAGTTGAACTCGGTGATGTTGCGGGGCCCGACCGCGCTGCAGAACTGCTTGAAGCTGCCGGGATGCTCCGGAATCGTCACCGCGAGAATCGCCTCACGCTGCTCGCCGACCTGGGCCCGTTCCGCCACGAAGCGGAGCCGATCGAAGTTCATGTTGGCACCGCAGGCAATCGCGACCAGGTCTCTGTTGCCGGCCGGGTGCCGGGCGGCCCAGACCTTGACTCCGGCGATCGCAAGCGCCCCCGCCGGCTCGAGGATGGTGCGGGTCTCCTCGAAGACATCCTTGATCGCGGCGCAGATCGCGTCGGTATCCACCAGGATCATCTCGTCCACGAACTGGCGGGCCAGCCGGAAGGTCTCCTGCCCCACGCGACGCACCGCGACGCCATCGGCGAACAGCCCCACATGCGGCAGCGTCACCCGTCGTCCGGCATGGAGTGAGCGGGTCATCGCATCGGCATCCACCGGCTCAACCCCGATGATCCTGACGCCCGGCTGCAGCGCCTTGATGCAGGCACCGACGCCGGCGATCAGCCCGCCACCACCGACGGCGACGAAGACTGCGTGCGGCGTCCGCGGCGCCTGGCGCAGGATCTCCAGCCCCACCGTTCCCTGCCCCGCGATCACATCGGGGTCGTCGTAGGGATGGATGAAGGTGAGCCGGCCACGGCGCGCGAGCCGGGACGCATGGGCGTGGGCCTCATCGTAGGTGTCGCCGTGGAGCACGACCTTCGCCCCGCGCGCCACCACCGCCTCCACCTTGATACGCGGCGTCGTCGCCGGCATCACGATCGTTGCGCTGCAGCGGAGGGTCCGGGCCGCGAGGGCCACCCCCTGGGCGTGATTCCCCGCCGAGGCCGTGATCACGCCGCGGCCCAGCTGAGCCGGGGTGAGCTTCGCCATCCGGTTGTACGCCCCGCGCAGCTTGAACGAAAAGACCGGCTGCAGATCCTCCCGTTTGAGCCAGAGCTGATGCCCGAGGCGGCGTGACAGCCCCGGCGCGAGGGTCAGTGGCGACTCGATGGCGACGTCGTAGACCCGGGCGTTCAGGATGCGACTGAGGTAGTCGGTGGGCATGGCGGTGGCAGGGAGCAGGTGGCAGTCAGCGGTCAGCAGTCAGCGGTCAGCGGTCAGCAGTCAGCAGTCAGCAGTCAGCAGTCAGCAGAAGGGAACAGGAAGCGGGGGCTGGCACAAGCCTCGGCGAGGTTCGCATGCACCATGGCGACCCACGCGGTCCGAGGGCATACTTCAGCTGCCGAATCGCCCAATCGCCCAATCGCCCAATCGCCTGACCGCCTGACCGCCAACTACCACTGTTCC
>JANOFA010001139.1:0-2529 GCA_031413355.1 Gemmatimonadota bacterium
GACCGCCGTCAAGAGCCCCGACGGCCTCAGCTGGGCGAGCGCGGAGCCGCGCGAGCGCGGCGACACCAACTCCGGGTTCGCTTTCAGCGCCGACGGCGCGCGCCTCGCCGCGTGCCACTCTGAAAAGGTCGAGATCTACGACGTCGCGACCGGCCGGCGCCTCGGCACGCTGCAGGATCCGATCGGGCGCATCTACTGCGCCGTGTTCAGCCCCGACGGAACCCGCATTGCCACCGGCGGCAACGACGCGACCGTGCGCATCTGGGACGCGAGCACGTTCGAGCAGCTCGTCGTGCTTCGCGGCCACGAGCAGTACGTGAAAGTCCTCGCATGGAGTCCCGACGGCCGCCGCCTGGTCTCGGGCTCGGGCGACACGACGCTGCGGATCTGGGACTCCGTCGGACCGTGACTGGATGAGCGGCGCTCGGCGCCGAGTATCTGTCCTGGAGCGGCCCGCTGTCTGCCTGCGCTTCAACCCCGAGTGTGAAGCGACTGCTGGTCCTGACTTGTGGGCTGGGTCAGTGCCGCTCACGCAAACTCGTACCGCGTAGCCCTTGCGGAGCGAAGCTTGAGTGGCGCTCGGCTAGCCCAACTTCCGCAGCTCACTGAAACGAAGTGAGGCCTGACAAGGACTTACGTCGATCAGGGGCCGATGGTTGTCACTACACCGCAGGTCGGCGGCGTCTTCGACCTCAATCGTCTACTTGCCCGCCGCGCGCGAGTTGCGCTCGAGCATGCGTCCGATCTGGCGCTCGAATCGAGCCCGGACACTACGCGCAGGCGTTGGGCCTGCGCGCGCAGATGTCGTGACTACTCGTGCCGCAACGCCTCGACCGGATCCATCTGGGCGGCGCGGTTGGCCGGGATCAGCCCGAAGGTCAGGCCGATCATGACGCTGACCAGGGTCGCCAGGACGGCACTCCAGAGCGGGACGCCGGAATGGAGGTCGAGCACCCGCTTGAGAATCTGTCCGACGCCAAGCCCCACCAGAATGCCGATCAGGCCACCGATGAGTGTGAGGGTCGCGGCCTCCACCAGGAATTGCCAGAGAATCTCCTGCTTGGTGGCACCCAACGCCTTTCTGAGCCCGATCTCGCGGGTCCGGTCCGTGACCGAAACCATCATGATCGCCATGACCCCGATGCCCCCGACCAGCAGCGCGACACTGGAGAGCGCTACCATCACACCGAAGAATGCGGTCGTCAGGCTGCTGATGGTGTCGAGGATCTGGTCCTGGGTGATCACGTCAAAGGTGTTCGGCACGCCCGGCCGGAGGCGGCGCTCCTGGCGCAGGGCAGCGATCGTGAGGTCCGTGGCGTCGGGGACCGCGACTGTGGGCCAGGCCTTGACGGAGAGGAACAGGCCGTTGGTCTCGTCGTAGCGGAAGTTGTACTTGGCGGTCCGGAAGGGAATGACGGCACCAATCTGCTGCCCTGGCGGTTCAAAGATGTTGTCCGGGCGCCGATAGATCCCGATCACGCTCAGTGCCACGCCGCCGATCCGGATGCGCTTCCCCAGTGGTTCGATCCGGCCGAACAGCCTGTTGGCCGATTCCTCCTCCAGCACCGCGACGGGCTCTCCGGTCAGCTCCGAGTGGGCAAAGAAGCGCCCGCGAAGCAGCGTGCCACCCAGGATCTCCATGTAGTGCTCATCCGCGCCGTACACCGAGAGGGTCTGGGTCGAGGTGCCCTGGTACTCTATCCGCTCGAATAGCTGGACCCAGATCCCGGCATACTTGATTTCCGGTACGCGACGGATGGCCTGCGCGTCGCTTTCCCGTAGTATCGGGCGGATCCGGACTTCGTACGGCAGGGCATCGGGGTTGAGCGGGGTCTGGGAGAAGAACCGCATGACGTAGAACGCGGTCGGTCCGGCGGTGCTCATCGCATTGAAGATCTGGGCCCTGATGCCCTCCACGATCGAGGCCATGGCCATCACGGTGGAGACTCCGATGACGACGCCCAGAATCGTGAGGGCGGAGCGGAGCTTGTTGACCCGCAGCGAGTCCAGCGCGACAACAACGCCTTCGTCGATATTGCGCAGCATCTACTCTGACCGGAGCGCGGTGATCGGGTCCAGCCGGGCGGCGCGGGTAGCGGGGTATACGCCGAACAGGATGCCGGTTCCGGCCCCCAGGGCGAGGGCCAGCCCGATCGACCACGAAGTCACCCTGGCAGGCAGCGGAGTGAACTCGGCCACCGCCACGCTGAGGAGCCAGCCCCCCGCAACGCCAGCAATCCCGCCGAGGGTAGAGAGGACGATGGCCTCCACCAGGAACTGGCGGCGGATGTCGAGCCGGGTCGCGCCGAGCGACTTCCGGATGCCGATCTCCCGGGTGCGCTCATTCACTGACATGAGCATGATGTTCATGATGACGATTCCGCCCACAACGATGCCGATGCACACCACTGCGGGCACCACCGTGAACAGCACCTTGGTAAGGCTCTGCCAGAAGGCCACCAGGGCATCGGCTTTGTCCACCGAGAAATCATTGGCCTCGCCGGGTCGGAGCCGGTGGGACAGGCGCAT
>JANOFA010001140.1:0-3876 GCA_031413355.1 Gemmatimonadota bacterium
GACGCACAAGAGGCCGAAGATCTCGAGAACCAGAACTACCGCCTCCTCTTCGGAGGGGAGATCGTCGGGATCAACGTCGAGAAGACCCCGGTGAGTCGGGGCATCACGCTTCAGTGCTTGGACTGGTCGTTGTACTGGGACTACGCCTTCCAGTACCAAGTCTCCGGGTTCTCGTTGGGTGGCGGCGGTGGTGTTCGCGCCGCCTTCACGGGGGCCTCGACGACGCTGTTCAACTCGTTCCTCGAGGGCAGCGGCGACATCATCGTCGGGCTGATGGAGACGGCACCGCGGAGCTACCCCAGGCTCATCGGTACGCTGCTCGGGGCGATCGTTCACATCATCGAAGCGATCGGAGGGGTGAACTACGGGACACGCTCCATCCGTGGAGTCAACGACTTCTTCAATAGATCGCTGACGGGGGCGATCAAGCTCCGCGTTTGAGAGTGTTGATCTTCGGCCCGGCTTTGCGGATGTCTTCCTCGTGTTTCAATATGACGGCGAGCGTCGGGCGGATGCTTTCGGCGTCGAGCTCACGGATGCCAAGGGCGACCAGGGCCCGGGCCCAATCGAGAGTCTCGGCGATGCTGGGGGACTTCTTCAGACCGAGGCGGCGCAGCTGCGCCACGAATTCAGCAACCCGGCCCAGGAGGTCGCTGCGGTAGATCCACGGGTGCCCGATCAGCCAGCGGTCGGCGCCTTTCTGGGAAACGCGGGCTTCGGGGAGGGGCATGGGGTGCAGGGAGTAGGGAGTGAGTGGGCGATCAGGCGATTGGGCGATTAGGCGGTTGGGCGATTAGGTGATTGGGCGATTAGGTGATTGGGCGATTGGGCGATATGGCGATTGGGCTTTCGCGGAGGCTGGAGGTCACTTCTCCACGGCCCGGTCGGGGCGCAGCACCGTCGCCCCGCGGAGGTAGATGTGGCGGATTTCCTCGCGGGTGCGGCGAGTGTAAGCGTGGACCAGGAGCCGGATGCAACGCGACAGGGAGCCGGGGACGGGGATTTCGGTGGAATGCAGGATGGCGACGATATTCCAGCCGTAGACTTCGGCGGCCCGCGCGGGGAAGGCGGCGTTCAGGTCGCTGGTCATGGTGAACATGGCGCTGACGATGTCGTCGGGCTCGAGGTTATTGGCTTCATGCAGCTGGCGCAGCAACTCGTCGGTCGCCTCAAGAATCTGCTGGGCGTCGTTGGCGTCGACCGTCGTCGCCCCGCGAATGCCCTGCAGCCGGAAGGAGTCGGTGTCTCGCATGCCGGATAATCTAGCCGCACATCTCCGCCTTATGCTCGTCACCGACGACCGGCTGGTGGCCGGCCGTGACCTGGTCGGACTGGCGCGGGCCGCGGTACGGGGTGGCGTCACGGCGGTTCAGCTTCGACTGAAGGAGGCCCCCGCGCGAGACGTCCTGGCGCTGGCGCAGGCGCTCCGCGCCGAGCTCTTGGTGCCGGTGCTGGTAAATGACCGGCCCGATGTCGCGCTGATCGCCGGGGTGGGGGTGCATCTGGGCCCGGAGGATGTGCCGATCCGGCTGGCGCGGCGGGTGCTGGGCGAGACGGCGATCATCGGGGCATCGGTCGGAACGGCGGCGGAGCTCGAGCGGGGAGCGGGAGCAGACTACTGGGGCATCGGGCCGTGGCGGACGACGGAGACCAAGGGCGATGCGGGTGGCGCGATCGGGGTTGAGGGGTTTCGGGCGGTGGTGCTCCGGGCCGAGGGGTTGCCGTGCATCGCGATCGGCGGCATCCGGCCGGAGGATATACCGCTGGTGCTGCGCGCGGGCGGCGCCGGTGTGGCGGTGGTCTCGGGGATCCTCGGAGTCGAGGACGTCGAGGGCGCCGCGCGGCGGTACGCCGCACACTTCGTCGGCTAGCGCGCCAGCGACTTTGCCCGGCGGATCTCGCCGATGGCGCGGGTGTGTTCCTGCAGGGTGCGACTGAAGCGATGGTGGCCATCCGGCAGCGCCACGAAGTAGAGCCACGGCACCTGCTCCGGGTAGAGTGCCGCTTCGATGCTCCTGATGCCCGGCGAATTCACCGGACCGGGCGGCAGCCCGGGGTGGAGGTAAGTGTTGTACGGGGAGCGGAACTCGTAGTCCTTGAAGTAGAGGCGGGGCTTTCGCTCGCCCTTCGCCTGTTCGATGGCGTACTGCACTGTAGGGTCGGCCTGCAGCAGCATGCCGCGACGGAGCCGGTTGGTGTACACCCCGCTGATCGTGGCGCGTTCGTCGTCGTGGACCGCCTCTCCCTCGACGATCGAGGCGAGAGTGAGCAGCTCGAGGCGGGTCATGCCGAGCGAATCGAGGCGGCGGCTCCAGGTGGGGAGCCAGCGCCGGTTGAACTCGGTGAGCATCGCCTCGACCAGTGCCGGCGCGGTGACTGGCAACGGGAGCTGATACGTCTCGGGTAACAGCATGCCTTCGAGGGACGTCGCAGCGGTGCCCTCGCGACGGCGGACGGCGGAATCGCGGGCGGCGGCAAGGAACTCCACCGGGGCAAGCTCGAGCCGCTGCTGCACCAGGTCGGTCAACTGCAGCAGCGAGAGCCCTTCGGGGACGGTGAACTTCACGGTGGCGACCCGGCCCGCCTTCAGCGCGGAGAGCAGGTGCCAGCTGTCGGTGTGAGCCGGGAGGTCGAAGATCCCGGCCTGGACCCGGCGGTCGATGCCGCGCAGCCGGGCGAGGAAGCGGAACCAGCGGGGTGATGCAATGACGCCGCCTGCTTCAAGGCTGTCGGTCACCGCCGAGAAGCTGCTGCCGGGCGGAATGGTGACGCGGGTAGTGGGGCCGTCTCGTGGTGGGGCGGCGCAGGCGAGCAGCAGGAGCAGCGGGAACGGGGAACCGGACTGCACGCCGGTCCGCCCGGTTCCCCGTTCCCGGTTCCCCGTTCCCGCCGTCAAGACGTCCCTCCCCGCCGTTGATCCAGGAATCCCTGCAGCAGAATGCTTGCGGCGAGGGCATCAACTTCCTCCCGCCGGCCGCGGGTGCTGCCTCCCTGCTCCTGTATGAGCTGGTGGGCATGCACCGTCGTGAGGCGCTCGTCGACCAGCTCGGTCGGAAGCGTGGTCCGTGCCCCGACGAGTGCGGCGAGCGCGCGAGCGGCGGTGGTATTGGGGCTGTCGCTGCCGGCGAGGGTCAGGGGCAGGCCGACGACAATGCCGACGGGCTGGTGCTGCGCGACGAGTGCAAGAAAGGCGGGCATGGGGAAGCGTTTGCCCGGGCGGCGGACCAGCGTGGTGAGGGGAGAGGCGAGAAACTGGGTTTCATCGGAAAGGGCGAGGCCCAGACGGACCTCGCCCCAGTCGAGCGCGATGATGCGGCCGGTGGAGGGGATGGGCATGGGGCCGCGGCCACGATGGCCCAGTAGGGGCGCCCCCGGGGGCGCCCCCACAGGGCCATCGTGGCGAAGAATTCCTTGTTGGTCTTGGTGCGTTTCATCCGGTCGAGCAGGAATTCCAGGGCCTCCACCGGCGGCATGTCGGCGAGGAAGTTGCGCAGCAGGTAGATCCGGTTGAGCTCATCCTTGTCCATGAGCAGCTCTTCCTTGCGGGTCGAGGTGCGCTGGATGTCGATGGCGGGGTAGATGCGGCGGTCGGCGAGACGGCGGTCGAGGACGAGCTCCATGTTGCCGGTGCCCTTGAACTCCTCGAAGATGACCTCGTCCATGCGGCTGCCGGTATCGATCAGCGCGGTGGCGATGATCGTGAGCGACCCGCCACCCTCGATGTTGCGGGCGGCACCGAAGAACCGCTTGGGCTTCTGCAGGGCGTTGGCATCCACACCGCCCGAGAGAATCTTGCCCGAATGCGGGACGACGACGTTGTGGGCCCGGGCCAGACGGGTGATCGAGTCCAGCAGGATGACGACGTCACGGCCGTGC
>JANOFA010001141.1:0-1307 GCA_031413355.1 Gemmatimonadota bacterium
GCATCGCCGGCCGGGAGCAGCGCCCGGGTGGGCGGCTCACCGGGGCGGAGCAGGGTCAGGGCATTCGTCGCGCCGCTGGCAATGGCGAGCAGACTCGTCGTGCGGGTGCCAAACAGGTCGCGCGGGCGGGCCGTGAGGCGACTGGCGAAGCGCACCGGGTTGCGGCGAACGAACTGAACCACACGGAGACTGTCGTCCACCGTATACAGCGTACCGTCCGGCCCCATCGCGATTTCGCGGGCATTGCTGATCAGCTGAGAGCGCGGCCGGGCGGTCTTCAGATCCAATGCCACGACGTCGTTTTTCGCGCCGAGGGCATAGATAAGGCCCTGGTCGAGGTCGGCCCCGACGGGACGGCTCAGCGGCGGGAGGACCCCAACTGATCGCCAGCCCCACGGCTCGAGGCGGGGGAGGTGATACAGCGCGGCGATCCCCCCGGCGGCCGGGAGCCGCAACAGGCTCGATGGCGGTGTGGTCGTGGCAACCGACAGACCGCGAACGTGGGAGCTGGAGTCGGACTGGCACGCGCCGGCGAGGAGGAGCACCAGGGCGGTCCGAACGGGACGGGATGTCACGGGGGCAAAATAGTCGGCCGGAGGCGGCCGGGCGAGGCGCACGTCGGGAGCAGCCGCGCCCCGCCTCCCCCGGACCTGCGCCCGGGCGGGGGACGGGGCGCGCTAGAAGACCGGTCCGAGGCTCAGCGTCCAGTACCCGTTGATTGCCCGACGCTCCTGCGGAATCGAGTAGTCGAGTCGCAAGATCAAGAAGTTGAAGAGGTTCATCCGCGCCGAGGCGCCAATCGTCTGCGACGGGGTGCGGACCCGGATCGGATCGTCGCCTGAGGCCCGATTGAACTTCAGATCGTCGCCATCGTTCCAGGCCAACCCGATGTCGTAGAACAGTGCACCGTCGATCGGCGGGAATCCGTTGGGGATGAACCCGAATGAACTGTTCAGCAGGGGGAAGCGGATCTCGGCGCTTCCCACGGCGACCTGGGTGCCGACGAGCCGGTCCAGTTCGATGCAGCCGGTGTAGGTGCCCGGGTCGGTGGTGCGGCACTCGTTCCGGTAGTAGCTGCCCGAGGTATTGCCGCGGAGCAGGTCGGTGCTGCCGAGGTATACCCGGAACCGGTCGGCGTCGCGGCCGATCCTCCCGAAGTAAAGGGCCCGCGTCGCGAGCGTGAATGGGCCCACGATGTGGTCGTAGCGGCGGTAGTCGGCCAACCCCTCGAAGAAGCGCCAGCCGCCGATCGACTGCGCGACCGAGAAGCGATAGCGGCGGCCGTAGAAGGGGCCGACGTAGCTGGG
>JANOFA010001142.1:0-11727 GCA_031413355.1 Gemmatimonadota bacterium
CTTGTCGTCGCGGAACAGGATGTTGTAACGCGGCTCGAGCGACTTGATGAAATTGTTCTCGAGCAGCAGTGCTTCGCCTTCCGACCGAGTCACGGTGGTCTCCACGCGCGCCACCTGCGCGACCATCGTCGCGACTTACAAGAGAAGTGGAGTGTGGTGCGCCGGGACTGCTCCCGGCTCGATCGTGGTTCAATCGGGCGGCTGTTCGCGCCGGAGCGCCCCGGTGCGCCAGTCGTAGGTCAGCGCCACCCCATCGGTCCCGTTCCAGGTGATGGTGAGCGGTGGATGCGGTTCGGCGGCGGGCGCGGTGGTATCGATGGCGATACAGAAGGCGGGGACCGTCGCCTGTTCGCCGCTTGCCCGGCGCAGGATGGCGCCGACCTCGCCGAGGCAGCTGGTCAGGTCCTCGCGCAGCCAGCGCAGCCGGACCTGGTCCTCGGCGAGGAGGGGTGCGCTCTCCGGCTCAGGCTCGGCAGGATGGTTCGGGGTCACGGGTCGCGTGCCTCCGGAAGACGGGACCCTCACTCCGGCTGGGCGACGGACGTCGCGAGCTTGTTGAGTGGTCGATCGTGCCGTACACTAGGCATCAGCGATCACGCCACAGCCATGCGGCGATCATTCCCCGGCCAACGCGGTCAACGTGCTGCAGCTCAAGACATTCGGTGGCCTCTGGCTCACCGGCGGGGACCCCCGGCTCGAAGGGAGGGAGGGGCTCAGGCGCCAGCTCCTGCTGCTTGCCCTGGTCGCCGAGTCGGGGGAGCGGGGCATTTCCCGCGATCGCGCGATCGCCTTCTTCTGGCCCGAAGGCGACGAGGAGCGCGGGCGCCGTTCCCTCAACCAGATGCGCTACACCCTCCGGCGTGAACTCGGCGTCGACCCCCTGATCGGCACCCGGACGCTGCGGGTCGATCCCGCCTCCCTCTCCTCCGACGTCGCCGAGTTCGCCGCCGCAATTGCCGCCGGAGATGCCGACCGTGCCGCCGCGCTGTATGCCGGCCCTTTCCTCGACGGGGTCTTCGCGGAGGGCTCCGCCGAGCTGGAGGCGATGATCGAGGAGCGCCGGGCGGCGCTGCGTCGCGCGCTGGAGGGCGGGCTGGGCGGGGCGGCGCGGGCAGCGGAGGGGCGCGGCGACTGGGATGCGGCGGTGGGCTACTGGCGGCGACTGGTGGGTCTCGATCCGCTCAGCACCAGCTTTGCGATCGGGCTGATCTCCGCGCTGGCGGAGTCGGACGACGCATCGGGGGCGCTGGTGGCGGCGGCAGCGCACGAGGCGGTCGTGCGGAAGGAACTGGAGACGGCGCCGGACGCGCGAGTGACGGCCCTGGTCACCGAGATCCGGCGGAGCACGCGCGCCATTCGGCGGGACACGCCGGCCGCGGCCGCCGTGCCGGACGCGAACTGGCGCGTTACCGGCCCAGCCCCCGCAGCTGGGGAGTCGTCAGCGTCCTCAGCTGGGACCAGTGGTTCCGCTCCGCGCCGCTGGCGGCGCTGGGCGATCGGGTTGGCGGCAGGTGTCGGGCTGGTTGCGGGGAGCATCGCGGGCGCGCTGCGCTTTGCGCCCGCGACCAGTGCAGCCGTGCTCACTCTCCTCCGGCGGCCGGCTGCGCGGCTCGTCCCCAACCGTATCGCGGTGGCGCCGCTTCTCAATCAGACCGGTGACTCGACGCTTGACGCGCTGGGGGAGATGGCGGCGGACTGGATCGCCCAGGGGCTCGCCGAAACCGGGGCGTTCGACGTGGTGGATCCGCGCACTGCGCTGGTCACGGCAAAGGTGGTCGCGAAGATCCCCGGTATTCTCCGGCGCGGCGACCGGGCGGTCGCGCTGGCCCGCGAGACCGGGGCCGCCCTCTCGGTTGGCGGTTCCTACTATAAGGATGGCGACAGTTTGCGCGCCGCGGTCCGGGTGGTCGGAACCGGGTCCGGTCAGGTGCTGCGCCTGGTCACGCCGGTCGCCGGCGTTGCACGCGATCCCGGCGCGCTGGTGACGTCGTTGGCCCGACTCACGGTCGCCGCGGTGGCTGCAACCCTCGATACCACCAGCGCGGGGCTCGCCGCGACCTTGAGTCCCCCGCCATCGTATGAAGCGTACGCCGAGACCAGCCGGGCGTGGGAGAGCTACTACCGGGGCGATAGCGCGGACGCCTTTCGGCGGGCGCGGCACGCGATCGCGCTGGACAGCGGCTATGCGCCGCCGCTCCTGATGCAGGCCTACATGCTGGCGTCGTATGACCGCTGGGAGGAGGCCGATTCCACGCTGAAGCGGGTAGGCGCACTCCGACTCCGGCTCACCCCGGTCGAGACCGCGGCGTTCCATGCGCTGGAGGCGGATGTTGCCGGAGATCTCGGCGCGCGCCTGATCGCGGCGCGGGAGATGATGCGCCTGGCGCCCGCGTCGACCGAGGCTGCCACGCTCGTCGCCGGGTCGGCGCTCCGGCTCGGCCGCAATAGGGAAGTACTCAGTGCGCTCGGGCGGGTGGATCCGGATCGCGGGCTGCTGCTCTTCCTGCCGAGCTACTGGAGCATGTCCGCTCAGGCGCTCCACAACCTGGGCCGCTATCGAGAGGCTGCGGCGTCGGCTCGGCGCGGCCTGCGGCAGTCGCCGGCCGACTGGGGACTGTGGCGAGCGCTCGTGGGCGCGCTTGCCGCTGAGGGCGATTACGACGAAACGCTGAAAGCCACCCGTGAGCGGGTGCCCGGCGATCCCTTCCCGGCATACAATGCGGCATGGTTCGCATCCATCGCAGCGGGCGAATTCCGCGGTCACGATCATGAGCGCCTGGCGGTGCGTCTGCTCGACAGCCTCGCCGATCATCCCTTTCCGCACTCCACCGACTCCGGTCAGGCGCTTTACGACAGGGTGCTGCGTGGGGAGATCCTCTATCAAGCGGGGCGGTGGGCGGCAGCGGATTCAGCCCTGCGTCCACTCGAGAGTCACTTCAAGGACGAAGTCTGGCATGCCGGCCGGCTGGCGACCATCGCCGCACGACTCGGGCGCCACGCCGAAGCAGAACGGATGTCGGCCGAGCTGCGGGATCGCCCAACCGGTTACCTGCACGGCCGCCAGACCTTCTGGCGAGCCCACATCGCCACGGCGCTCGGTCAGCGAGAGGCGGCGGTCCTGCTGCTGCGCGACGCCTATGCCCAGGGCTATCCGATGAACGACGACTACTATGTGGTGCCCCACGCCGATCGGGACTTCGCCGAGCTGCTGCATGATCCGGCGTTTCTGGGGGTGATGCGGCGGGAGTGAAGCTGATCGCGATGCCCACCTTCCGGATCTCTCCTGTGTGGCGATATTGTATCAAGCCCCGTCGCCGTGCGACTCGGGGGATGGGCCGACGTCGCACACCATGACTGCCATGGAGGAGGGAAGAATGTCTCGCGGGATCGCTTCGTTCCTTGCGGTGTTGCTTGGCGTAGTGTTATCGGCGTGCGACCGGCCACGGGGGAGAGAAATCGAGGGTCCTCTGCATGTGGAGCAGTGGGAGGATCTGGTGCTGCGGCCACAGGATCTTCGCGTGCGGGCGACCAACCGCGACACGATCCCGCTCTCCCTCGGCGGGAGACAGTGGCTATTGCGTCTCTCACCCAGGAATCTCATTGCACCGGGGTGTATGGTGATTGCCCTCGCCGATTCCGCCACTGCGTCTCCATGTCCCACTGATCTTGGCACTTTCGCGGGCCGCGTGCTTAACGCTCCCGGCCGGACCCAGGTGCGGTTGAGTATCACGACTGGCGGCGTCCGTGGGGTCGTGCGCCTGGGCAGCGACACCTGGGTCATTGGTCCGGCACCAGGGCAGCGCCCTGACTCATCAGGGAGTGAGATGCGGCATGTGGCGTACCGCACCGCTGACATGATTGGCGTCATGCGCTTCGAGGGCGCTGCCCCTGGCAGGGATTCGGGCTCCACCGCCTCCAGTCCAGCGCATGATGGCTGGGGCGGGCAGCGGCAGACAATGCGTGAGAATGAACCTCGCGACCCGGTGGACGATCCGCAGCCCCCCGGACCGGGGCCGGGTCCGCCCGCCCCGCCACGTGTGATGCCCGTACTCGGCATCGCGTTGCTTGCGGATTTTGAGTACGGCGCTGCCGCCGCGCTCAATGGAATGACGGCCGGCGAAGCGCAGGCCGCGACGCTCAACTCCGTGGACGGCATGTATCGCCGGGAGGACATCGCCACCTTCCAGATCGGCGCCTTCATCACCGACCCCACCAACACGAAATTCAATGTTGCGGGAACCGACAAGCTGCTTGACGCCGTGGCGCCAGTGCTTCGCGCCGCAGGCCTGGACCTCTCCGATCCGGCGGTGCGGGCGGCACGTAGCATCACGCTGGGGCACCTGACCTCCGGCAAGTCGTACCGGGACACAATCGGTATCGCCCTCGAGCCGGGTTTTGTGGGAATGTCGCATCAGGACATCCTGACGGCTGGCACAGAGGGAGCCATCGCCGCGATTGAGGCGAGGAACTGGATGGTGATGGCACATGAGATCGGTCACAACCTCAACGCGATGCATGAACAGGCTGACTGGTTCTGCCGCTTCTGGTTTGTCGGGTGCCTGAATCCGGCGCACACCCTCATGTGGCCCAGCTACAGCTTCCGGACTGCACCCGAGTTCTCCCGCGGCTTCTGGGATCTCAGGCAGAACAATCGCCAGACGATCATCCGCCACCTCCGGGTCCGGGGCCCGTAGCCCGAGCCATGCGGCCGGGGAGGCTTGATCCCCGGGAAGGGGGCCAGCGCTCCGTTCCTGCCGAGACTCCGCGTTCACCCGATCGCCTGCCGCGCCGCCGCGATGGCGCGCTCGACATCCCGTTCCGTCGTCCGCCAGTTCACCACGCTCACGCGCATCGCCCGGCGTCCGCGCCAGGTCGTGCCGCTGAAGAACGCCTCGCCGGTCGGGTTGATGCCGGCGATCACCGCATCGGTTCGGCGGTCATGGTCCGCGTCACTCGCCCCGGCACGCGGCTCGAGGAATCGCACCAGGCCTTGATTGAGCGTCGGTTCCCAGACCACCTCAGCGCCGTCGAGCGCGCCGATGCCCATGACGATGGCGTGGCAGTGCGCGCAGCTTCGATCGACCACCGCTTCCAGCCCTGCGCGGCCCAGCTCCCTGAGCGCGGCGTACAGCGAAAATCCGCGGCTCCGGCGGGACCACTCCGGATTCCAGTCGATTTCATCCCGTGCCTGGCTCTCGACCGTGATATACGATGCGCTGACGGTCATCGCCGAGCGATGCGCCTGTCTGTCCCGCACCAGCGCGATGCCGCAGTCGAATGGCACGTTGAGCCATTTGTGTCCATCCGTCGCCCAGCTGTCGGCCGCCTCCACGCCAGCCAGCAGGTGGCGCTTCGTTCGGCTCACCCGCGCGATCAGCCCGAAGGCGCCGTCGATGTGCACCCACGCCCCGGCGGCGTGCGCCAGTGGAATGAGCTCGGCGAATGGGTCCATCGCTGCAATGTTGAGGTCGGCCGCATTCAGCACGACAATCGTCGGACCGGGATGCTCGGCGAGGGCGCGCTCCAGTGTGGCCGGTGCGATTCGGCCAGCGGGATCGGTCGGTAGCGAGTGGTGGTGCCGGGTGCCAAGCCCGAGGAATCGGACCGCGCGAGTGATGGAACCGTGACTCTGCTCGCTCACCAGCACCTGGATCTGTGGCGCACCCGAGAGACCTTCGACGCCGACATCCCACCCTGCGCGGTGCAGCACGGCGTGCCGAGCCGCCGCGAGGCAGGTGAAATGGGCCAGTTGGCAGCCGGAGGTGATGGCGAACGAGGCGTCGCGAGGCAGATCCAGCAGTTCCTTGATCCACGCCCCCGCCACTTCCTCCACCACCGCGGCGGCCGGCGCGGTGGAGTAGAGCGCCGCGTTCTGATCCCAGGCGCCGGTGAGCCAGTCGGCGGCGAGTGCGGAGGCGAGTGAACCGCCGATGACCCAGGCGAAGAACCGCCCGCCGGCAGAGCCGAGATGTCCGCCCTCCGTCATGGCCACGAGTTCATCGATGACCCGTGCGGGGTCGGTGCCGCTCTCGGGGAAGGGAATTCCCAATCGGGCGCGCAGGGTCGGGAGCTCCGCCACCGCCGCGACCGGGCGCTCATCCAGATGGCTGAGCCAGGTGGCGGCATGGTGCAGGGCGCGCTGCAGCGCGGGAGGAAGTGGGGGCGATGCGGAAGGCATGGGAAAGGGAGGCTCCGTGCGAGTCAGAGGGCGATCGACGACCCTCCGAACATGCCTCATGCGCGGGGTTCGCGCATCCCGGTTCTTGCGATCAGCGTCGCATGCCTAGCCAGTCGCCGAGTCCACTCCCACTCTGTACCGGGCGACCCAACGGCCGAGCTTGCGGTTCTCGCGGTGCGGCGCTGTACCCTACAGCTGCCCGGTGGCCACGGCGCGCACAATGTCCGTGGTCGAGATGACCCCGACGACACGGTCGTGCTCCACGACGTAGAGCCGATGCACCTCGGCGTAGAGCATCTGCTGAGCGGCCTCGCGCACCGATGTTTCGGGCGACACGCCCAGCGGACGGGTCGTCATGATCGTTTCGACCGTCGTCTTGGCCAGGAGCGTCTTGAGCCCGCCTCCTTCCGCCTCCGCCTCCGCGTTCAGCACGTCGGTGGTCGACACGACTCCCAGCATCCGTCCATGCCGGTCCACCACCGGCAACGACGAGACGTGGGCGTCCGACATTGTCACGATGACATCCGCGACTGTCGCTTCGCCGCCGACCGTCAGCACATTCTTCTCCATCAGTTCTGCCACCCGCATACAACGCCTCCTGCTTGAGTCACATGCAGGATTCCCCGCAGGCGTTGAAAGCATCGTGAACGCGCGGTGAAGAGAGGCTCATCGGGGAGGAGGGAGTGGGGAATGGAGGCTGGTGAGTGTTTCCGGCAAGGCGCCACGGCAGTAGCCGCGGCGGCAGCTTCCGGAACGGTCGGCGAGAAGTTCCTTGTGGTTCGGCGCTCGCGCATTCCGCCCCGCACCTGCATACTTTCTAGCGGTCCGTCGGATCAAGTCCCACCCTGAACCCCTGAATTCCATGCGTATGCTTCGCGCTGCCCTGCTCACCCTGCTGGTCGCCGCCCCCGCGGCCCTTCGGGCCCAGGATCTTCTCGAGGGCGAGTACCCCGGCCTCGAGACCGGGAAAATGTGGACCTTTGACGTCCCACCCCGTGAGTACTGGGCCAAGCGCTACAACTTTGCCCCGTCGGATGGCTGGATGGAGCATGTGCGGCTCTCCGCGTTGCGGTACGGCAACGGCTGCACCGCGTCGTTTGTGTCGGGTGACGGGCTGGTGATGACCAATCACCACTGCGCCCGTGCCTGCATCGAGTCGTCGACAAAGGAGGGTGAGGACTTTCTCACTGATGGTTTCTACGCAACCAGGCGCGAGGAGGAACGCACCTGCCAGGGGCTCTTCCTCGACCAGCTGCAGCAGATCACCGATGTCACCGATCGGGTAAGCCGGTCCGCCGCCCCCACGGCCGACGCGAAGACGGCATCCACCCAGCGCGCCAAGGTGATCAAGCTGATCGAGGAGGAGTGCGGCAAGACCGGGCCCGACGCTGCCTGCCAGGTGGTGACGTTGTACCGCGGCGGGCAGTACAAGCTGTACCGCTTCCATCGGTTCAAGGACATCCGGCTGGTGTTCGCGCCGGAGGGCCAGATCGCGTTCTTCGGGGGTGATCCCGACAACTTCACCTACCCTCGCTGGAATCTCGACATGAGCTTCGTGCGGGCGTACGTGGATGGGAAGCCGGCGGCAACACCGCATCATTTCACCTGGAGCCGCAGTGGCAGCACCGAAGGCGACCTGACGTTTGTCATCGGAAACCCCGGCTCCACCGGGCGGCTCAATACGCTGGCCCAGCTCGAGTTCCTGCGTGACGTGCAGTACCCGGCGCAGCTCGATGGGCTGCACCGGCAGATCGAGACCTACTTCGCGCTGTCGAGCCAGGATAGCGTGCGGGGGAAGGCGCTGCGCAATACGATCTTCAGTCTGCAGAACACCCAGAAGGCGATTCTCGGCTACCAGTCCGGGCTCCTCGATCCGAAGCTCATGGCCCGGAAGCGGGAGTGGGAGCGCGGTTTCCGCGCCCGAGTGGAGGGAGATGCGGGACTGAAGCGGCAGTATGGAAAGGCGTGGCCGACGATCGCCGCGGTGAGCCTGCGGCGCAGCCAGATCGACATCCGACGGCGCTACTACGCCTCTGGTGCTTACGGCTCCCGACTGCTCAGCCTGGCGATGGCCACCCTCCGTTATCCGGCGGAAACGGCCAAGCCGGATTCCGCACGACTGGCGCCCTATCAGGACGCGAACAAGGCGAATGTCGAACGGGCGCTCTTCACCGAGCAGCCGATCGACCTGGTGCAGGAGAAGGCCCTGCTGACGGCCTACTTCACCGCGATGCAGCGCGAGCTGCCCACCGCAGATCCGGTGGTGCGTCAAGCGCTCAAGGGCCGGACGCCGGAGGCCGCCGCAACCGCCATGGTGGATGGCGCCACGCTCACCACGGTCGAGGCCCGCAAGGCGCTCACCGATGGCGGAGCCGCTGCCACCGCCGCATCGCAGGATCCGTTCATCCAGCTGGCCCGGGTGATCGATCCGCTCGACCGGGCCATGATCCGCGAAGTCACCGCGCTCAACGACAGGGAGGCGCAGGCCAACGAGCAGGTCGCCCGTGCGCTGCTGGCGGTCTTCGGGAATCAGGTGGCGCCGGATGCGACCTTCAGCCTCCGCATCTCCGATGGCGAAGTCCGCCGCTATCCGATGAACGGCAGCGTTGCGGCGCCCTATACCAGCTTCAATGGGCTCTACGAGCGGGCCTCCGTCTTCGGCGGGCAGCCGCCCTTCGACCTTCCCGCCCGCTGGAAGGAGCGGCGCGACTCGCTCACCACCGATATTCCATTCAACGCGGCGTCGACCAACGACATCATCGGCGGCAACTCCGGCAGCCCGGTGATCAGCCGGGACGCCGAGGTGGTTGGGCTGATCTTCGACGGCAACATCGAGATGCTGCCCAATCGGTTCCTGTTTACCGAGCGCGTGGCACGCTCGGTCTGGGTGGATTCCCGGGCGATCGTCCATGCCCTCCGCCGGGTGTATGATGCCCATCCGCTGGCCGATGAACTGGAAGCGAGGGACGGCGCCCGCCCGGCCATGTGATGCCGCGGCCGTGGCAAAAAAGGCCACCCCGGCCGAGGCGGGCCGGGGTGGCGACCGGTGCAGATCGGGGCGTCAACCCTTGATCAGGATCTTGTTCATGACAGTGGTCTCTGCCTTGGGCAGACGGACCGTCAGGATGCCTTCATTGTAGTCCGCCTCGATCTTCTTGGCCTCGACCGCCTTTGGCAGGCGGATGCTGCGGATGAACTTCCCGGTCTCTCTCTCCTCCCAGAGGATATTCTCGTTTGCTTCGTGAACGTTCCGCTCACGATGGCCGGTCAGTGTCAGGATGTCTCCCTCGAGATGGGCGTCCAGGTTCTCCCGCGGGACACCCGGGACTTCGGCCCGGATCACGAACTCCTTCTCGGTCTCGGCAAGATCGAGCGCCGGCATCCAACTGGTCTCCATCGCCTTTTTCATCGGCTCGAAATTGAAGACCGGGAATGCGGCCGGAGCATTGAAAAACCGACCGAGAACGTCGTCGATGTCGCGAGCGAGCGTCGGAACGCCAGCCTGCGTCTTGGTGAGTCTCATACGGCCCTCCTTGGTGAACCTTCCCCCTGCCCTGTCTCACCGCCTGCGACACAACTTAGCACTCGCCCTCTGAAGTGGAGTTGAGCGGGCCGCGAAGCTTCCATCATGAACACCGCCGCACGCCGTGATGGCCCTGCACCGCAAAAGGCCACTTGGCCATGATGTAATCCGACCTTCATGAGTTCTTGTCCCCAGCTGTGCGAAGTTGAAGTTGTGCCACCCTTCGCCGCCTCTGATCGAGGACCCCATGCATGAAGTGCTGTTTGCGGCCATGCGCCAGAGCATCATCGACGGCGACCCGGAGCAGGTCGAACGCCTCGCGCACGAAGCGCTGGCGCTTGGCATCGATCCGCTCGAGGCGATCAACCGGGGGTTTGTCGAGGGAGTGAACTACGTCGGCGAGCAGTTCGGGCTCGGCGAGATGTTCCTCCCCGACCTGGTCATGGGTGGCGAAGCGATGAAGGCCGCGGTGGCGATCCTCGAGCCGGAAATGCAGCGCCGCGGTTCGCAGCGTACCAGCCTCGGCCCGGTGGTGCTCGGCACGGTGAAGGGGGACATCCACGAGATCGGCAAGACGCTGGTGTGGGGCAGGCACTGACTCGCGAGGGACTGCGCGCGCGGTGAAGGTGATGGTCGGCGGTGCGCCGGTGAGTCACGCCTGGGCGAAGGACATCCGCGCGGATGGCTACGGCGAGGATGCCATGGCCGCGGTCGCACTGGCCAAGCGGCTGATCGGCCACGGAGTGCCAGCGACGTGAGAGCCCGGCTCCAGCTCCTTGATCAGGCGCTGCTCGACCGAATCCTCGGTGAGGCCTTTGCACTCCTGATGGAGCCGGGCGTCCGAGTGCGGGCGGGGGAGGTCCAGGAACTCCTTGCCGCACACGGCGCCACTGTGGCCGATGGCGTGGCCCGCATTCCCGAACCATTGATCCGCGCGGCGCTGGCCACCGTGCCGCGGGAGTTCGCGCTCCACGACCGCGACGGCAACCGGGCCGTGGAGTATGGCGGGGAAGCGGTGCAGTTCGACCCGGGCAGTTCCTGCGTCCATGTGCTCGATCCCGAAACTCTCCAGCACCGCGAGTCCCAGTCCGCGGACCTGGTCCGACTGATCCAGCTGGCCGAACTGCTGCCGGCGTACGCGGCGCAGTCTACCGCTATGGCTGTGCGGATGTGCTGAGCGAGATCGGCGACCTCTACCGGCTGTTCCTGGTCCTGTGGTATTCCGGCAAGCCGGTCGTCACCGGTGCGTTCAGCGCGACTACGACGCAGCGGATGATCGACCTGCTCGCTGCCGATGCGGGAGGCTTGGAGGCGCTGCAGTTGCGGCCGCGGGCGATCTTTGATGTGTGTCCTTCTCCGCCACTGCACTGGTCGGACTTCGCCGGAGAGAACCTGGTGCAGCTCGCGCGCGCGGACGTGCCGGCGGAGATCATCTCGGTGCCGCTCGCAGGGGCCACGGCACCCGTCACGCTGGCTTGTGCCGTGGTGCAGCATGCCGCCGAGTGCCTCACCGAGATCGTGATTCATCAGCTTGCCCAGCACGGCGCGCGCGTGGTGTGGGGTGGCGCCCGCATTCTTCGGGTATGGCTTCCACTTCCGAGCTGGGGGGTCAGGCCGCTGTAGACTCCGCCCCAAGCCGGCGCCCGGATGTCCTCGATGCACCACCCCCAGGACGATGGGTGCTTCGGCGCGACCGACCATGCCCGGGTCGAGGACCGCTCCCGCTTCGAGGGTGAACCCGCGGTATGAGTGCCTGACGCTCCACTGTCGCTGCCCCCCTGCTGCGATGCCAGGCGGGATGGCCCGCCGCCCCGAGGTGCCCCGGCGGGCGTGAGGTGCCGGGCCCTTGCGGCCACCCCCATCGGCGGCATCTTATCCTCAAGCACCCCTTCCAGCCCTCTGAGTCGCCTCGCGATGCAAGCCCTGTATGGCCGACCGGCCTTTCGAGTGGTCGACGATGTCTTCTACTGGGAGGATGTGCTGCTCGACGCGGTCGCGCGCGGGCAGTGGGCGGTCTTCGAGCGAC
>JANOFA010001143.1:0-3409 GCA_031413355.1 Gemmatimonadota bacterium
CGGTCGGCACCATCGCCGGCACCGTCACCTCGCCCCAGCTGGGCACGCTGAACGGCGTCGTCGTCACCGCGACCTCCGGCATCACCAGCCTGACCGGCACGACCGCCGGCGCGGGCGCGTACTCGATCGCCTCGGTGCCCACCGGCCCGGCCAGCGCGATCATCACCAGCGGCCTGCCCGCTGGCTGCACCAACCCCGGCTCGCAGTCGACCACCGTCACCAACGGTGGCACCTCGACCGTGAACTTCACCATCACCTGCCCGGTGCCGACTGGCTCCGTGACGGGCACGATCACCTTCACTGGCGCTTCGCCGTCGCCGACCGGCATCAGCGTCGTCGTGACGCCGACCGGCCTGGGCGCGACCCCCGCGGTGAACCCGAACGCAGCTGGCCTATACACCCGTAGCGCGGTTCCGGTCGGTGTTGGTTCCGGCTCCGTGGCGCTGTCCACCCTGCCGGCCGGCTGCGCCAACCCCGGCGCGGGCAGCTATTCCGGCCTGACCAACGGCGGTTCCGCCACGGTCAACTTCACCGTCGCCTGCACCCCTCCGCCTACCGGCTATCCGTTCACCGGCACCGCGGTTGACAACGGCGCCACCGTCACGATCAGCTTCTCGCTGGACATGAACGGCGCCAACGACCCGGCCATCCCCGGGATCGACGACATCTCGGCGATCCAGGGTGTCTTCACCTACAACGCCGCGCGCCTGAGCGCTCCGAGCTGCGGCAACGTCGCGGGTTCCGGCCTCACCAACGGCACGTTCAACACCAGCGTGGCCGGCAGCGTGTCGTGGCTGAACTTCACTACGACCGGCATCAAGACCGGCGTCCAGGGCGTCCTCACCTGCACCTTCACGGATGCCGGCACCGGCGCGCAGACCACGGTCACCTCGCTGTCCGTCGCCGCGAGCGACAACGGCACCGACCTGATCGACCTCATCGGTCCCCGGATTCTCATCAACGACGTTCCGTAACCACGCCGAACGGACGGCGGGCGCCCCTCGGGGCGTCCGCCCACCCCGTTCAGCACCAAGGAGATCGAACCCATGCAGCAGAATGTCACTCGGCGCACCCGCTACCAGGCCCTCGTGGCCCTTGGTACGGTCGCCGTCTTCACCGCCTGCTCCGGGGATGAGCAGAATCCCCTGACCGGGAATCCCGCTGGCGCCGACCTCACGGTCGGTGTGGAGGTCTCCGCGGCCTCCGCGGCGGCAGGTCAGCAGATCGCCGTCGCGATCCGGGCCGATGGACGCGAGGCCCTCGGTGGCCTCCAGGGCACCCTGCGCTACGACGCCGCCAAGTTGGCATTCGTGGGCCAGGCGCCGGAAGGTGGCAAGGTCACGGTCGTCAACAACGCCAAGGCGGGTGAGCTCAACCTGATCAGCTACCAGGGCGGCACCGGCATCGGCAACCGCACCGGCACGCTGGTCTTCGCGGTCAAGGGCGGCAACTACGCCCCGACGCTCCGGTTTGTCCCGGAGATGGCGACGGACGTCGCCGGCGCGAAGGAAATCAAGAAGTTCCAGGCCGCCCAGACCGGTGAAGCCGCCGACCTGGTGGTTCCCGCCGGTGCGAAGTCGATGGCCATGGCCGACTGGAACGAGGCGCTGTACCCCGTGGAATGGGCCGCGGAGAACCGGGCGACCACCAACGCGCCTGGCAGCTACCTGGCCAACTTGCACTACGGCAATGCCAATCTGAGCGCCGAGAGCGCCGCGTCGTGCACCTCGGTGAACGTGCTCGATGCCAGCTATGTCGCGAACATCGTGGTCGGCATCTACGGCTCGAACATCAACTCGGTGCAGGGCGTCGACTTCCCCACCCGTGACCCGGTGGTCGCGGCCAATGTGTCCCCCGCATCCGTGCCGATTCCCGGCATCGGCGCCGGTGGCGTGCGCGTCATCGACGTGCTCGACGCCCAGGCGATCGCCAACGAGGCGGTTGGTACGCCCCGTCCGATCGTCTGCGATCTGGTCCCTGGCCGCGAGCCGGTCACCGGCAACATTGTGACCATCACCGGCAACATCATCACCAACCGCACCTTCACCGCTGACACGATCTACCGGCTCAACGGTGTCGTGCGCGTGCTTGGCGCCACCCTGACCATTCTCCCCGGCACCCGGGTGGAAGGCGTCACCGGCGCGGCCACGATCTCGACGCTGATCATCGAGCGGGACGCGAAGATCGACGCACAGGGTACCCAGCTCCAGCCCATCAAGTTCACCTGCTCCCTGGCCGAAGGCTCCAAGACCAAGGGCTGCTGGGGCGGACTCCTGATTGCCGGCAACTCGACGCTGAACAGCAGCCAGGGCGCGACCCTGACCAGTCCGATCATCGCGGGCCGCACCACGACCGGCGGCTGCTTCGAACTGGTCATGGAAGGCTCGCTGGGCACCGCGGCCGAGACCCGCTTCGGCGGCTGCAACCCGACCGACAACAGCGGGATCCTGCGCTACGCCATCATCGAGTTCGGTGGCTTTGCCTTCGCGGCCAACCGCGAGCTCAACAACCTGACCGTGGGCGCGCTCGGCGACAGCACCATCATCGAGTTCATTCAGGTGCACGGCGGCCTCGATGACGGTTACGAGATCTTCGGCGGAACCCACAACACCCGCAACATCGTCATCACGGCCAACTCCGACGACGGCTTCGACTTCGCCAACGGCTGGAGCGGCAACGCGCAGTTCATCATTATCCAGCAGGACTCGCTCGACGCCGACAAGGGCTTCGAGATCGACAACACCGAGTCGGCTGCCACGTACAACGACCTGCCGCGGGTCAATGCCCAGGTCTACAACGTGACGATGATCGGCAAGGCGGATCCCGCCGGCACCGGCGGCGTGAACGCCGCCAACAATGTGGAAGACGCCTTTAACGTCCGTCGCGGCGCCCGTCCGGACTTCTACAACTTCATCATGACCGGCTTCCCCCAGATCATGGACCTGGACGATCCGTCCGCGACCTGCCCGGGTGCAGCCAACATGAACACCGAACTGGCGTGGGTCACCAGCACCGCGTTCTCGTTCACCCGCCTTGACAACAGCGACGCCGAAGCGGGCTGCGCGCCGTACGTCAGCGCGAGCATTGAAGCCGACTGGTTCAACGACCCGGCGAACAGCAACACGATCGCCGCCACCCAGCCGCTGATCGCACCGTACAACGTGGTGACGCCCGACTTCCGTCTGGTGGCCGCCGCGGCCGGGACAGCTCCCCCGGCGGGCGGGTACTTCGACGCCACCGCCAATTACCGTGGCGCAGTGCCGTTCGTTGGCACCAACGGCAACATCCCGTGGTACTCGGGGTGGACCCGGCAGTGGCAGACGGCTACGACGCCGTAAGCTGGATCTGATGGCTTGATCACACAGGGGCGGCCGGTTCCCGGGTGGGAGCCGGTCGCTCAGGTCAGGAG
>JANOFA010001144.1:0-6561 GCA_031413355.1 Gemmatimonadota bacterium
TGATGTCACCCACATTGTTCGGATCAGTGACCGGGATCAGCCGGAGCGGCACGCCGCCGTAGTACTTCACCAGGTTGTGATAGTTGAGCGCCCGGAGGAAGTACGCCTCGCCCAAGATTTGCTCCTGCTCTCCGGGCTGAAAGCCGGTGACGGCCGGGACTCGGTCGATGATGGTATTGGCCCGCTTGATCGCGTCGTAGATGTTGTTCCACATCCCCGTCACGTCGGAATTGTTCGAGAAGAAATCGTGCAGCACTGCGTCTTGGTATGAGGTGAAGGTGCCGGTGTGGTTGGCGTTGTCGGCGTAGAGATCGCCAAAGTGGGTCATCGTTCCACCATAGTAGAAGCCGCTTTGGAGCGCGCTGTACGCGCCCGCGAGCGCCGCCCGTGCACCACCGGGCGTCTTGATCGCCGTTGCATCTGACACCTGATCTGGCGGATTGGTATCCAGGAGGCTGCAGGCGCCCAGGGATAGGGTAGCCGCGACGAGAAGTACTGAGCGCTGAAACATGCGAGCGCCTTTCGGGAGCAGTGTAGTCATGGTTGTCATGGTTACCACCCCGCCTGCACACCGAACGACCAGGTGCGGGCGATCGGATAGGCGTAGAAGTCGGTGGCAACCGATGCGCTGGTCGTGCTGCCGTTGCTGTTCACCTCGGGATTGTAGCCCTTGTACTTGGAGGAAGTGAACACGTTCTGGCCCCGGACATAGAACCGCGCCCGGGACATCCCGATGCTCCCGGCGAATGCCTCCGGCAGCTCGTAACCGACCGTGAGGTCGGCCAGCCGGAGGTAGGAGCCGTCCTCGAGGTAGCGGTCGGAGATGTCGCGAGCCCCCGAGATACCGTCGAAACTGGCGCGGGGCTGGTTGGTGATGTCGCCCGGCTGCTGCCAGCGAGTCAGAACGTCGCGGAACTTGTTGTCGTAGTTGTAGCCGCCGTCGTCGGCAAAGACCCGGATAGCGTTAAACACGTCATTGCCCTTGCTGAACTGGAAGAAGCCGGTGAGATCGAACCGCTTCCACGACAAGGTGGTGGTGAGTCCCCCGGTGAAGTCGGGCCAGGGATTGCCGACGATCCGGCGGTCATCAGAAGTGATGCTCCCGTCACCGTTCAGGTCCTGGTAGACCGCGTCGCCGGTGGCGGGATCGACGCCGAGGAAATGGAGCGCGTGAAAAGCGCCGAGCCGCTGACCCACCTCCACCCGGTTGATATCATAGTAGCCGGTATTGAAGGGCTGATTCTGATACAGCTTGGTCACCTTGTTCCGGTTGGTCGAGATGTTCATTGACGTCACGAGCCGGAACCCGTCGGCCCGCGCCGGCTGGATCGGCACGGCGGTCACCGCGAGCTCAAGACCCTTATTCGACATGGCGCCGATGTTGTCGGTAAACGAGGTATATCCGGTGCTGGCCGCGATCGGCCGGCTGAGCAGCAGATCGTTGGTCTTCTTGTTGTACCAGTCGACGCTGGCGGCGAGCCGCCCGTTCCACAACTCGAGGTCGAACCCGAAATCCAGCTGGGTGGTCTTCTCCCAACTCAGGCGATTGTTCCCGAGCGATGCGGGAAAGTAGCCCGGGTCATCCCCGTAGTTGGAGGTCGTGAAGAGGGCCTGCCAGGGATACTCGCCGAGCGACTGATTACCGGTCCGGCCCAGACTGGTGCGAAACTTCAGCAGACTCACGGTCCGGCTGTTGGCCAGGAACCCTTCGCGGCTGGCCACCCACGCGAGGGAACCGCCGGGGAAGAAACCGTAGCGATTGCTGGGAGTGAAGACCGATGCGCCGTCGCTGCGGAACGAGAGGCCGACCAGGTATTTTTCCCTCAGGGTGTAGTTGGCGCGGCCGAAGAACGAGATCAGACCCCGTTCCGCAAAGGTACCGGAGAAATCGGTCACCCTGGTCGCGTTGCTGACCTCGTGGACTTTTTCATCGGTGAGATTCTCGCCCCGCACAAAGTTGTTGTCCCGCCGTCCCTGCTCGATGCTCGTCCCTCCGGTGAGGGCGATGACATTGTTGTCATTCCACGCCTTGTCATAGTTCACGAATCCGTCGAAAACATAGGTCTGGGAAGTGGCGTAGCTCCGCTTCGACACCCCGTTGAACTGCGCGCCAGTCGATCCCGGCACAAGCGGCGACTGATACTGGGTCTCGGTGAGGTTGTAGAGCTGGACGCCGACCCGGCCCGTCACCTGCAGGCCACGCCCCAGCTCGTAGCGGGCTTCGAGATTCGCCAGCACCGTATTCGTCAGCGCCTCGGTCGGATTGTGCTCCGCAAGGTCAACGGCATTGATATAGGTCAGGCCGTCAGCCGTACTGGTGAAGGCACCACCCGGCTGGCGCACTGGGAGGAATGGCTCGTGAGCAATCGCGTTGCCGACCGGCCCTTCCAGGTTGTCATCGGCCTCGATCCGCTGGTTCTTCTCCCCTGAGACTGACAGCCCGCTGGTGATGAACAGTCGCGGTGACGCCTGGAAGTCGAGGTTCAGGCGGCCGCCGATGCGGCGGTAGCCCGAGGCGATCGCGATCCCGCGCTGATCGAAGTGCGAGCCGGAGGCGCGGTAGCGGATCCGCTCGGTGCCGCCCTGTGCGGAGAGCTCGGAGCTGCTGATCGGCGCGTTCCGCAGCACCGCGTCCTGCCAGTTGGTGTTCGCGCCGCTGAGGGGAAAATAGTCATCGGGATCGTAGCCATCGTTCAGCGCGCCCTCGCGCATGTAGGCCAGATACTGGTCTCCGGACAGGAGTTGCAGCTGCTTGGAGGCGGTCTGCCGGCCATAATAGCTGTTGAAGCTGACGCTGCTCTCCCCCGCCTTGCCCCGCTTGGTGGTGATCAGCACCACGCCATTGGACCCGCGCGAGCCGTAGATCGAGGCGGAGGCGGCGTCCTTGAGCACGTCGATCGAAGCGATGTCCTCGCTGCTCAACCCCGTGATCGCCAGGATCCCCTGCCCGCCAAGGCCAAGTTGCGAGAGGTCTTCAGAGAAGATCGGCACGCCATCCACGACGTACAGTGGCTGGTTGCTGGCCGTGATCGAGGCGGATCCGCGCACCCGGACGGTAATGGCATTCCCGGGGTTGCCGGCGTTCTGGATGACCTGCACCCCTGGCGCCCGCCCGGCCAGCGCCGCGTCGGAGCTGGCGTTGGGTGTCGCGGTGATATCGTCCGAACTGATGGTGCTGACCGCGGTCGTCAGGTTGTCCCGCGTGACGGTGCCATAGCCGATGCTCACCAGCTCCTCCAGCTCGATCGCCTTGAGGCTGAGGGAGAAGTCGAGGGTCGCATCTTGGCCAGCTGCCAGTCCGATCTTCTTCTCCGCAGCCGCATAGCCGATCATCTGCACCCGCACCGTATACGTACCGGCCGCCAGATCGGCAAAGCTGTACGTGCCGGTCGCTTTGGTCAGGGTCCGCTTGCCGGTGCCAACCACCGACACCAGCGCGCCCTCAAGCGGGCGCACGCTGCCGGAATCGGTAACCGTACCGGTGAGCGACTGCGCGCTCAGCGGTGCCGCGCCGAGCAGCAGCACGGCGGCGACTCCGACGATCCAACCTCGCCAGTCCTTCATACGCGTTTCTCCATTGGAAGACAGAACGGCAGATGCTGTCGGGCAACAAACAGCTGAACACGAACCAGACTTACGGGACCGGCAGTGTCGCCCGGCCGGAACGAGGATCAAACCGGCTGCCCGCGGGCAGCAGGAAGAGCCGCAGATTGCTGGCACCGAGCAGCGGCGCAACGGGGCCGGTGACGGTGGCGTGCCGTGCGTCGATCACCACGACGGCACTGCTACCCAGCACCCGCCACCGCCCGTCCGGCTCCACCAGCAGCGCGGTGCCTTCGTCGATGCCCACCCCGATCAGCCCGGGGCGCTCCAGCACCACACTGAGCAGCCGGTTGTGCCGCTCCCGCTGGATGAAATGCTGATCGACGATGGCGCCGTGCAGGAAGCCCAGCCCGCGCACCACTTCGATCGTCCCGCGGGCGACCTCGGGAAACTCATCGCCATAGTAGCCCAGGCTGTCCGGCCGGCGCTGGTTGCCGGTGAGCATCGAGTCGCTCATGATCGCGGCACCGGCGCTGGTGCCGCCGACAACCGCCCCGCGGCGGTAGCGCTCGTGCATCGCCGCAAGCAGCGGCGTGTCGTAGAGAATCGGTGCGAGGCGGGCCTGGTCGCCACCACTGAACCAGATACCGGTCACCCCATCGAGCTGATGGACCGTCGCCCTGTCGAGCGCTTCTTCTCGCGACACGATCAGGCTGAATGCCTCCGCGCCCAGACCGCGCAGCTGCTCCACCTTCTCCGCCCCGGTGGGCCCCGGCTCGTCGCTCGCCATCGGCACGACCGCGATCCGTGCTCCGCGCCCCCCCGCCAGCTCCACGAAGCGCTGCACCAGCGCCTCAGGCTGCGCCCCGCCACCGACGATCAGCAGGTGGCCGGCCGGTGGCCGCGTGGCCTGCGCCGTGACACGCCCCGCGATAACGACCAGCAGTGCCGCCAGCAGCAGGCGTCGGCCACCGACGGGAGCAATCACATGTATTTGTGTTAAGGAATGCGGAACCGGCTGCACGGCCTCTGCCTGCAGTATTCCCCGCTGTGGGCCAATGTCAAGAGCCACTGGCGGTCCCGGTGGTCGCTGCCCAGCTTCCGGCCATGCGCACCGACTACGAATACATCACCCTTGGCCTCGGCGGGCTGGGCAGCGGGGCCGCCTATTGGCTCTCCCGGACCGCCGGCCGCGACGTCCTCGGGCTCGAACAGTTCGAACTGGGACATGTGCGGGGCGAGTCGCAGGACCATTCCAGGATTATCCGGCTGTCGTATCACACTCCGGCCTATGTACGGCTCGCCAAACGGGCCTATGAATCGTGGGCCATGGTCGAGGCCGATGCCCAGGAACCGTGCATCCTCAAGACCGGCGGACTGGATGTCGCGCCACGCAACAGCAAGATCCCGCTCGATCCTTACATCTCCAGCCTCACCGCCGAACAGGTCCCGTTCGAGCTGCTGAACGCCCGCGAGATCATGCAGCGCTGGCCCCAGTTCCAGCTCACCGACGAACATCACGGGCTGTATCAGGAGGAGGGCGGGATCGCGATGGCGGCCCGCGCCACGGCGGCGCATCAGCGGATGGCACGGGAACATGGCGCTACCCTGCAGGACCGCTCGCCGGTCACCTCGGTCCGCTCAGTGGGCGGCGAAGTCGAGATCGTCGCCGGCGAGGTCGCCTACCGCTGCCGCAAGCTGTGTGTCGCGGCGGGACCGTGGTCCAACCGGATCATGGAGCTGCTGGACCGGCCGCTGCCGCTCGAGGTGACCAAGGAGCAGGTGACCTACTACGCGTCGCCGTATCTCAAGGAGTTCGAGCCGGGCCGCTTCCCGGTGTGGATCTGGATGGACGACCCCTGCTACTACGGCTTCCCCGTCTTTGGCGAGCAGGCCACCAAGATCGCGCAGGATGCCGGCGGCAAGCCGACCACCGCGGACGGGCGCACCTTCGAGCCCGATCCGGAGAACAGCGCACGGGTCGAGCGCTGGGCCCGGCAGTACCTCCCCCGTGCCCTCGGCCCGGTGCTCTACACCAAGACCTGCCTGTATACGCTCACGCCGGACCGGGACTTCATCATTGACCGGGTGCCGGAACATGAGAACATCCAGATTGCGATCGGCGCCGGACATGCCTTCAAGTTCGCCTCGGTGATTGGCCGGATCCTGAGTGAACTCGCGCTGGATGGCGCCACGCCGACGGATATCTCCGCCTTCTCGCTCGACCGGCCTATCCTCAAGGAAGCCAACCCGACCCGCAGCTACATGCAGTGAGGCTCGGAATCGCGCTCCTGTTCGTCGTCGCCGGTACGCTGCATTTCCTCATCCCCGCGCCCTACCTCGGCATCATGCCGCCGTGGCTGCCCGCGCATGCGGCGCTCGTCGCCATCAGCGGCGCCGCGGAGATCGCCGGCGGAATTGGCCTGCTGCTGCCGCAGACCCGCCGCGCGGCGGGCATCGGCCTGATCCTGCTGCTTGTCGCCGTCTTCCCCGCCAACATCCAGATGCTGCTGCTCTACCGCGCGCGCGGGGTGCCGTGGTGGGGCGAGCTGCTGCTCTGGCTCCGCCTCCCACTTCAGCTGCTGCTGATCTGGGGAGTGTGGCGGGTGAGTCAACCGCGGCAGCGGTAGCGTCGCCCGGACCCTGCTGGACCGGCTCCATCCTGCACCGTACCTTTTCCCGCCATCCGCGTTTCCTGAGGAGACCCATGAGCCACCGGTCCGCTCTGCTCGCCGTTGCACTCCTGCTCCCGTCGGTCCACGCGCAGGCGCAGACCGCCACGCGCGCGGCGCCACCATCGCTCGAGTCCATCGATTCACTGGCGCACGCCGCGATTGCCACGGGGCGGGTGCCCGGCCTGTCGATCGCCATCATGCAGGATGGCAGGATCACGCTCGCCAAAGGCTACGGCACCACGTCGGTCGGCAACGGTGGCGTCCCGGTCGATGCCAACACCCGGTTCGCCATCGGCTCGGTGACCAAGCAGTTCACCAGCGCCGCCATCTTCCTGCTGGCGGA
>JANOFA010001145.1:0-1954 GCA_031413355.1 Gemmatimonadota bacterium
CGCGCTGCTCGCCGCCAAGGTGAAAAAAATCGGCGACACGCAGGTCATCATCAAGGCGGGCAAGGATTCAGCTCGGCGAGGCGGTTCAGCGCCTCAAGCGGTGTCAGGGTATCGAGGTCGAGCGTGCGCAACTCGTCCATCACCGGGTGCGGAAGTGTCGCTCCGCCGAAGAGAGCGAGTTGTCCCGGATCCTCGTCCATCGGTCCCGGTCCCGGTGCCACCCGGTGTTCGCCCTCCAGGGTCTTCAACACCTCACGTGCCCGGCGCACCACGCCGGCCGGTAGTCCCGCCAGCTGGGCGACGTGAATGCCGTAGGAGCGGTCGGTCCCGCCCGGCTCCAGCCGGTGGAGAAAGATCACCTGATCGCCCGCTTCCCGCACCGCGACATTGTAGTTGCGGGCATGGGCGAGCTGTTCCGGCAGCTGCATCAGCTCGTGATAGTGGGTCGCGAACATGGTGCGGCACCCAACCCGGTCGTGCAGGTGCTCCGTCACCGACCAGGCGATCGCGACGCCGTCGTAGGTTGACGTGCCGCGGCCGATCTCATCCAGCAGCACCAGGCTCCGCGCCGTCGCATTGTGGAGAATGGCGCTGGTCTCGCTCATCTCGACCATGAAAGTCGACTGGCCACGGGAGAGGTTGTCGCTCGCCCCCACCCGGGTGAACAGCCGGTCGACCACGCCGACTTCCGCCGCGGCGGCAGGCACGTAGCTGCCCAGCTGCGCCAGCACGACGATCAGCCCGATCTGCCGCAGGATGGTGCTCTTGCCCGCCATGTTGGGACCGGTGACGAGCAGCACCCGTTCCGCCGGATCGAAGACGACGTCATTGGGGATGAAGGACTCGCGCGGCATCAGTCGCTCGATGACCGGGTGGCGCCCCTGCCGGATCGTGAGGGTCAGGCCCTCGTGCACCGCCGGCCGCACATATCCGTGCACCACCGCGACCTCGGCGAGCGCACCCCAGACATCCAGCCGTGCCAGCGCCCGCGCCGTCAGCTGCACCCGCGCCGTGGCCGCGCAGACGAGGTCCCGCAATTCGCCGAAGAGCAGCGCCTCCCGCAGCCCGATCTTCTCCTCCGCCCCCAGTACCTTCGCCTCATAGCTCTTGAGCTCCGGCGTGACGTACCGCTCGGCGCCGGTCAGCGTCTGCCGCCGTTCGTAATCCGCCGGAACCTTGCCGGTGTGCGCGTTGGTGATCTCGAGGAAATAGCCGAACACCTTGTTGTAGCCGACCTTGAGCGACGTGATCCCGGTGCGCTCCCGCTCCTGCTGCTGCAGCGCGGCGATGTACTGCTTGCCGCCGTCGCGCAGATCGCGCAGTTCATCGAGCTCGGCATCGAAGCCGACGCGGATCACCTCGCCATCGGCCAGCACCGCGGGTGGGCGCTCCGTCAGCGCCGCGACCAGCGCTTCGGCGAGATCCTGCAGCAGGTCGAACTCCTCCACCACCTGGCCGAGGGCGGTGCTCTGGTCCCGCGCCGCAAGGCCGGTGAGCGCCTCGAGGACGTCGGGCAGTCGCTGCAGTGAATCCCGCAGCGCCCCCAGTTCGCGCGGTGTCGCCCGTCCCGCCGCCGCGCGCCCTGCCAGCCGTTCCATGTCGCGCACGCCGTCGAGCGCCTCGCGCAGCCGGGCCCGGCCCCGGTTGTCCTGCACCAGCGCCTGCACCGCGTCGAGTCGCTCGGTGATGGCGGCCGGTTCGCGCAGCGGCGAGAGCACCCACTGCCGTAGCAGTCGTGCACCCATCGGTGTCAGCGTCAGGTCCAGTGATTCCAGCAGCGTCGTGCCGCGCGCGCCGGCACGCAGCGGCTCGACCAGCTCCAGGTTGCGCCGGGTCATCTCGTCAATCCACAGATGCCTGGCCGACCGCCGCACCACCGGCCGGCGCAGGTGGGGCAATCCGCTGGGCTGGAGTTCGCCGATGTAGCGGAGCAACGCCCCGGCAGCGCCAATCG
>JANOFA010001146.1:0-1046 GCA_031413355.1 Gemmatimonadota bacterium
ACGAGCTCTCCGATCGCGACCTCGCGTGGCGCAGTGCCGATTCGCGCGTCGCCGCGGTCTCGAAGTACGGCCTGGTGACTGGGCTCGCGGAAGGCGCGACCACAATCACCGCCACCGCCGAGGGCAAGTCCGCCACGGCGAAGCTCACCGTCACGCCGGCAAAGGTGCCGGTGATCGCGGTCGGGTCCGTCGCCCTGACGAGTGCGTTGCGCACGCTCAAGGTGGGCGAGACGACGAGTTGGGCCGCCGGTGCCCGGGATGCCAAGGGCGGTGCACTCGCCGACCGGACCATCAGCTGGAGTTCGAGTCAGGAGCGCGTCGCGACCGTCAGTCAGTCCGGACTCATCACTGCCGTGACTGCCGGTACCGCCGAGATCCGCGCCGAGAGCGAGGGCAAGTTTGCCGCGGCGACAATCACGGTGCTGGCTCCGCCACCGCCAAGCCCACCAGTGCAGCAGCTTCCGCCGCCGGTGGTGACGGTGACACCGACGGCGCCACCGAAGGCGCAGCCAACCGCGCAGCCGACGACACCACCAACGGCGGGAGCGGCCGGCAACGTCCTGCTGCCGCGCCGGGGCGTGGAGGCAGGCAGTGTCATTTCATGTGGCGTGGCGCAGGGCGGGGCGGTCTGCTGGGGTGGAGGGGAGCCTGCGCTGCTCCTGATCGAGGGAACGTCCGGGGTGACGAGCCTCGACGTCGGGCAGGCCCATGCCTGCGGGCTCCTCGGCGTGCGCGCTGTCTGCTGGGGCGGCAACAAGCTGGGCCAACTCGGCAACGGGTCCATCGTCGCTTCCGCTGGCGCGATGGCGGTGGATGGTGGGCTCAGCTTCTCCGCCATCACCGTCGGCGACAACCACAGCTGCGGCCTGGCGGGTGGCAAGGCCTGGTGCTGGGGCAAGAACAGCTCCGGCCAGTTAGGCGACGGCTCCACCAGCGACCGCAAGCGCCCGGTGGCGGTCAAGGGCGGCCTGTCGTTCACCGCCATCAGCGCGGGCGACAACCATACCTGCGGCATCGTCGGCTCGGGCAAAGCCTACTGCTGGGGC
>JANOFA010001147.1:0-1203 GCA_031413355.1 Gemmatimonadota bacterium
GCGGAGCTCTCGCTGCCGCCAGTGAAGATCCATTGCTCCATCCTGGCGGAGGACGCGATCAAGGCTGCAGTGGAAGACTACAAGAAGAAGCACCAGTAACCATGGCTGTCACCCTTACCGAGAAAGCCGCGACCCACGTCCAGAACTTCCTCGCCAAGCCGGCTGGTCGAGGCCCTGGGCCATCCCCCCGCTTGGCAACCGTTTGATCCGGCCCGGCCCGGCGGGCCCGCACGCGCCGCCGCACAGGTCGGTGGGGTCGAGGGATTCCCCTGGCTCGCGCTGGAGGGAGACGACCCGCTGCGGATCGCGCGGGAAGTGAGCCGTTCGCTCGTGGCCCAGGGACGCAGCGCCGGCCTGCTCGTCTTCGACCCAGCGGCCCGCCCACTGATTGTTGCCGTGGGCGACGGCCCCACGGCGCTGCTGCCACTCCTGCTGGACCAGACGGAACCGCGCGACCTCGAACGGCTCCGCCGCCTGGCGCTAGCCGCCGGGGCGACCGGCCTCGGCTACTCCCTCCGCGCCGTCGAAGCACTCAGCGGAGAGGATGCCGGCCAGCGCTTCTTCCGCGCCTTTCGCCAGACCATGACCCAGATGGCCGCGGGGCTTGCCGGGACGTTGCGCCAACCGGAGCGGGAGACCCTCGCGCTGGTGCAGCTGACCCGCATTCTCTTTCTGTATTTCGTCCAGTCGAAGGGCTGGCTTGATGGTCAGCCTGATTTTCTCCGCCGGGCGGTTGATCGTACGCTGGCCTGCCGGCGCCGGCTGCACCGCGATCTCTTCCGGCCCCTCTTCTTCGGCACGCTCAACCGTCCGGCGCCAAACCGCGGCCGGGCCCGCGCCTTCGGCCGGATCCCCTTTCTCAATGGCGGACTCTTCGAACCGCATCCGCTGGAGCGGGCGTGGCGGGGCGAGATCTCCGACGACTGCTGGCGCGGCGCCTTTGACGACCTTTTCGAGCGCTTCCACTTCACGGTGCATGAGGCGGGTGCGCCGGGCGCAATCGCGCCTGACATGCTGGGCCGGGTCTTCGAAGGGCTGATGGCCCCGGACGCCCGGCGATCGAGCGGCGCCTTCTACACCCCCGCCCGGCTGGTGACGCGCGTGGTCGATGCCGCGCTCGCCGCCTGGCTGAGCGAGCGGTTGCAGGTCGACGCCGCCGAAGCCGACCGGCGGCTGCACGCACGAACACCAGAAGTGCGCCTC
>JANOFA010001148.1:0-4139 GCA_031413355.1 Gemmatimonadota bacterium
GCGAGCTCGGCCGCGGGGGGATGGGCGTGGTCTATCTCGCCCGCGAGACCCGGCTGGACCGGCTCGTCGCGGTGAAGGTGCTGCCGCCGCACCTCGCCTCCCAGCCCACGATCCGCGAGCGGTTCCTCCGCGAGGCACGTACCGCGGCCCAGCTCTCCCATCCGAACATCGTGCCGATCTACCGCGCCGAGGAGGTGGGCGGATACGCCTTTTTCGCCATGGCCTTCATCGACGGCGACAATCTCGCCGAGCGGGTGCGTGACCGGGGGCCACTCCCGGCGGCCGAGGTCGTGCGGGTGCTCCGGGAAGCGGCGTGGGCCCTGGCATACGCCCACGCGCGTGGCGTCGTGCACCGTGACATCAAGGCGCCGAACATCATGATCGAGCGGGGCAGCGGCCGGGCTGTCGTGACCGACTTCGGCATCGCGCGGGATGGCGGCGCTTCCTCGCTCACCCAGGCCGGTGAGGTGGTCGGCACAGTGCATTACATGAGCCCCGAGCAGGCCAACGGCGCTCCCCTCGATGGGCGGAGCGATCTCTATTCGCTGGGCGTCGCCGGATTTTACGCACTCTCGGGCCGGCTGCCGTTCGAGGGTGAGAACCCCGCGGCGGTGCTCGTCGCCGTGGCCAGCCGGGCCGCGCCGTCGCTCGCGAGCGTCGCACCGCAGGTCCCACGGCCGCTGGTCGAGGTGATCGACCGGTGTCTCCGTTCCAATCCCGACGACCGCTACGCCACCGGCGAGGCGCTGGCCGAGGCGCTGGGGCAGGCAATGGAGAAGGCCGCCGCCACCAGCGCAGGCGGCCAGCCGGACCGGATCATCGCCACAGGGCAGGCCGAGGCCATCTGGCTGCGCGCCGCTCAGCTGCAGGCGGATGCCGCCAGCCGACTGGAACAGCGATCGAGACTGGGGACCGGCCTGACCGGGATCACCGCCGCGCTGCCCAGCGGCGGCTACCGGCTCCGCGATGTCGAAGCGGCGGCGCAGGAGGTGGGCATCGCGCCGGAATTCGTCGCGCTGGCGCTGGCGCTGGCGGAGCAGCCGGCCCAGGCGGCGGTGGCGGTGGTCGACGCCACGGCTCGTCAGGAACGAATGACCACGCGCCTGCTCGGCACGAGCGAGCGAAGCATCTCGGTCTCGCGGGTGATCCGCGGCAGTCCGCGCACGGTGCTCGAGGCGATCGGGCGAGTCTGTCCGGCGCGGCCGTATCTGATGAGTCTCAGGGATACGGTCGGGGGCCATCCGCTCGACGGTGGCGTCATGGTCTTTGCCATCCCGAACATGATGAAGAACATGATGACCGGCTCCGCCGAGCTGTACACCTCCTTCACCTACCGGATGTACCAGCTGGAGCTGTTCCAGCTGAACGTGACGCTCCGGCCGCTCGCCGCGGGTGGCGGCTGCGAGGTGACGGTGTACGGCGATCTGCGCTCGGGGCTCCGGAAGAACCTGTAGGTCGACAAGTGGATCGCGGCCACCCTGGCCGCGACGGGTGGTACCGTCGGAGCGGCGGTCGGGGCTGGCGCACTCGCGCTGGGCGGGCTCGCAGTGCTTCCGGGCGCCGCCGCCGCCGCCGCGCTCGGCGGGGGCAGTCTGCTGTGGTATCGCTGGCTTTATCGATATTCCCTGCGAAAGAGCACCGAGGAGCTCGAAGGCATGCTCTCGGCCGTCGAAGGAGTGCTCCGGTCGCATAGTGTGTTCGGGGTGCTTCCCCCGGTGGATCAGGGGCCGGTGTATCGCCCGCCCGATGATGGCGGTGCCGGTGCCGTCATTGCGGCGCTTTCCTAGCACGGTGGCTCAATCGCTGGTCGCGATCTGCTGCTAGAGGGCAGGTCGGAGCGTGGTGCGTGCCGCCGTTCGTCACGTCCGCAGGATGGATCCATGACCTATGAGCAGATCGTCGCCGCGCTGGGGTATGCCGCGGCCAATGAGCTCGGCGTCCGCATTCGCACCACTGATCGCAAGGAGGTCACCGGAGTTCCCACCAGCGTGGACAGCCACATGGCCGCGCACGAGGTCTATCTGCATCCGCTGGGGGATGACAGCACGGAAATCGGGCTGAGCCTGGGGGAGATCGCGGAGGTGGAGCTGTTGTAGCGGGCGCGAGGGGCGAGGCGAGGAGAGGGGGCGCGCCTCCCGCCAATCGCCCAATCGCCCAATCGCCCAATCGCCTGATCGCCCAATCGCCCAATCCCCCAATCGCCTAATCGCCTGATCGCCCAATCGCCCAATCCCCCAATCTCCCGCGTCCCCCCGCCTCTCCCTGTCCCCCGCCGCCGCTCTCCCGTAACTTCCAGCATGATCTCCCTGCTCGATATCATCGGTCCTGTCATGGTCGGCCCCTCGTCCTCGCATACCGCCGGGGCCTGCCGCATCGGACTCTTTGCTCGCGGACTCCTCGACGGAGCTCCAGAGACGGCGCAGGTCGAACTGCACGGATCATTCGCGCGCACCGGGGTGGGGCATGGGACCGACCGGGCCATCGCCGGTGGGCTGCTTGGGTACTTTCCGGATGACGAACGCCTGCGGGAAAGCCTGGAGCTGGCGGCCAAGGCCGGGCTGGCCATCAGTTTCATCAATGCCAAGCTGCGTGGTGACCATCATCCGAACACGGCGCGGATCACGCTTACCGGTGCCGGGAAGCAGGCCGTCGTGACCGGGTCTTCCATCGGCGCCGGTCGTGTGCTCATCACCAACGTGAACGGTTTCCCCGTCGAGGTGACCGGTGCGTTCCCCGCCCTGGTATTCGTTGCCCAGGATGTGCCGGGCATCATCGCCGCCGTGACCACCGTCCTCGCCCGGCAGGGCGACAACATCGCGACGTTGCGGGTTTCGCGCAGGCGGAAGGGGGGCGACGCCATCCATATCTACGAACTGGATCAGCCAGTCAGCGCCGCCGCCCTCGAGGCGCTGCGCGCCATTCCCGCCGTCAGCAGCCTGCACTCCATTCCCAGGATCTCCTGATGTTTGATGCGCTGCTGGAAGCGGTGGAACGGGCGGAAGCCGAGGGGATCACGCTGGGGGAACTCGCACTGCGCACCGAGGCGGAGAAGGGGCTGCGGACCCGCGCCGAGGTGGAGGCGGCACTGCACCGGGCGCTCGACGTCATGCGCGGCGCAGTGGAGCGCGGGCTGAAGGGCGATCTGCGCAGTGTGTCCGGGCTGGTCGGGGGCGACGCGATCATGCTGGCCCACGCCGTCGGACCGCTGAAGGGTACCGTGTTTACCGACGCGCTCGCGGCCGCGCTGGCGGTGCAGGAAGTCAACGCTGCGATGGGGGTCATTGTGGCCGCTCCGACCGCCGGTGGGGCCGGTGTCCTCCCCGGGCTCATGTTCGGGCTGGCGAAACACCATCACTTTACCGACGTTGACTTGGTGCGTGCCCTGGCGACGGCGGGCCTGGTCGGCGCGGTCGTCGCCAGCAGGGCGTCGCTCTCCGGGGCCGAAGGCGGTTGCCAGGCGGAGACTGGTGCCGCGGCGGGCATGGCGGCGGCAGCGGGGGTTGAGTTACTGGGCGGTAGCCCGACCATGGCGATGCACGCCGTCGCCCTCACGATGCAGGGCACCCTGGGGCTGGTCTGCGATCCGCTCGGCGGACTGGTCGAGGTGCCCTGCGTCTATCGGAACGCCACCGGCGCGGCAATGGCGCTCGCCGGAATCGAGATGGCGCTTGCCGGTGTGCGGTTCCCCATTCCGGTCGATGAGGTGATCGACACCATGGGGGAAATTGGCCGGACCATGGACGTGCGGTATCGTGAGACGGCGGGCGGGGGGCTGGCGGCGACGCCCACCGGACGGAAACTGGCCAAGGACCGCCTGGTCCAGCTCAAGAAGAAGGACGGGTGACTCCACGTCGCCACCTGAAACATCCTGCAACATCCTCGCGTACGAGCCCCACTGATCCGGGGCCGGGTCAGCTCGCAACACCATGGAAAAGGCAGGTTGAACGGATGGGCGCAGCCGAGGTGTTCATTCCCATCACGTTTTTCGTGATGATCGGGCTGGTTTTCATCTCGCGGGGCGAGATCGGCAAGGCGATCGCGCACGCCATTCGGTCCAGTAGCTCCGGCGCGGGCGCCGATGCAGGGGAGTGGCGCGCCGAAGTCGCAGAATTGCGTCAGGAGCTGAATCAGGTACGGCT